>CAIRFY010000139.1 GCA_903877945.1 uncultured Oscillochloris sp.
GAGTCATCGCCTCATCGCCTCGGCGCTGAACTGTCACGCTAGATTGAAACATGCCTAAGGAGTTTTTCCATGAGCGTCACTTCCGCACAGAAGACGATCTACATCCCGTATATGGCCGACCACTGCTACATACTGGCGGCGGCTATCGCGGCCAACGGCCAGCCCGCCGAGGTGCTTCCGCTGCCCAACGAGGAGACGCTGGCAATCGGGCTGTCGTTCTGCCGGGGGCGCGAGTGCTCGCCCTGTTTGAGCGTCAGTGGCGATGTTGTCCACCTGACCCGGCGACCGGGTTTTGACCCCGAGGAGGCGGTGATCTTTTTGCCGACCACCACCGGCTCGTGTCGCTTCGGTCAGTACACCGTGCTTATGCGTCAGATCCTCGACCAGATGGGGCTTCAGCAGACCAAGATCATCGGCCCGTCGGCGAACAACTCGTACCAAGATCTCGGCGACGACCCGGTGCGGATGCGTCGGCTGCTCTGGGAGGGCATGGTTGCAGTAGATGTGCTTCAGAAGCTGCTGCACCGCTACCGGCCCTACGAGCAACGCGCCGGCGAAACCGACCAAATCTACAAGGCAAATCTTGAGCGAGTGGTTGCGGCGACGCGAGCGGGCGGCGGCAAGGAACTGGTGCGGGCGATGCGCGTTGTTGCCACGCAGTTTGCAGATCTGCCCAACGGCCAGGGCCAGCGCCGCCCGCAGATCGGCGTGGTCGGCGAGATCTACCTGCGCCACAACACCGTCAGCAACCTCAACATTATTCGCCGGATTGAGGCTCTTGGCGGCGAAGCGGATCTGGCGACCATGATGGAGTGGATCTACTACACCAACTGGGATCACGCCAGTAACACCTGGGTGCTGGGGCAGCCGGTCGAGTGGCTAAAGACGGTGGTCACCGACCGTTACCAGCGCATTCTGGAGCGCCGCCTGGTTGGGCCAGTGGCCCATCTGCTCGACCACCCCTACGAGACGCCGGTGTCGCGCCTGATGAGCCATGTTAGTCCCTACTTTTCGCCGGTACTCGCCAACGAGTGCCTGCTGTCAATGGGCAAGATGGTCGAGACCAGCCGCCTGGGCGTTTGTGGGGTGATCAACGTGATGCCGTTCTCATGCATGCCCGGCATCATCACGGCGGGCATGGCCCCGAGGCTGCGCGCCGACCTGGGCAACCTGCCGTGGCTCGACATCGCCTTCGATGCCCAAGGGGGCACGAACATCACCACGCGGCTTGAGGCGTTTCTCCATCAGGCGTCGGAGTTTCAGCGACGGGGGGCAGTGGCCGCGACCTCATAGCTTGCGCACCAACCCGTAGTAGCCGCTATCACCGTGACGGGCGTACTCGGCCACGTGGTAGCCAGCGGCAAAGGCGGCGCTGGCGAGGGTACGCAGTTGGTAGCGCCAGGCGCGAGCCTGCGCGAAGTTCGTGGTGCGCAGCGTATCAATGTCGGCGGGGATGCGCAGGGCCAGGCGCTCGCCCACCATCGGCGCGGGCGCGCCCTCCGGGTCGGGGTTGAGTAGGGTCGCACCGGCGAGAATCTCCTCTGCCGATAGAGACTGGTCGGCGCTGGTCAGCCGTGCAACAACCCGTGCCGAGTTGAGACACCACTCGACCTGGAAGCGGTCGGTGGGCAAGTCATCGGTGGGCACCGGGTCAGGCCCGTAGACATTCTGTTTGTAGGTGCGGCAGATCGCGCCGAGCTTGCGGAAGTTGAGGCTGGCGTTGCGGCTGATCAGCGGATCGAACGTCCAGGTCATCATGTCAATGCCCTGGGCGATCACTGCCTCGCGCTGGGCCAGCTTGAGCCGTTCGCCAATCCGAGCGTCGCGGTAGGCGGGCAGGACGGCGGCCATATGCGAGCAGTGCTTGAGTCGTCCGTCGGCGGCGCGGCCAAGGAAGCCAAAGACAAACCCAACCAGCGGGGCAGCAGGCGCAGCGGTATCGAAGGCTCCCAGCACCACGCCGCCGCTGGAGTGGACGGTGGTTAGCATATTCAGCGGCACAATGCCGAAGCTACCCCAGGCAACGTCCTGGAGCGCCTCGCAGGCCATATACTCGGCGTAGCCCGCGACCGGGCGGATCTCGATAGTCATGTCAGTTCTCCATAGAACTCCGCTGCACACTGCCGTATGAAAATGGTCGCTGGTGCCCGACTATCGGCTATCGGCTATCGGCTATCGGCTATCGGCTATCGGCTATCGGCTATCGGCTATCGGCTATCGGCTATCGGCTATCGGCTATCGGCTA
>CAIRFY010000140.1 GCA_903877945.1 uncultured Oscillochloris sp.
GACCCGCAAGCGGTCATGCATGCCGACGCCAGACGCCTCAAGCAGATGCTCGTGAACCTGCTGAGCAACGCGGTCAAGTTCACCGAGGCGGGCGGGCGGGTCAACCTGGAGGTTCAAACCGACGCCGAAGCGGGCGTCGTCCGTTTTGTCGTGGAAGACACGGGCATCGGGATGCACCCGGAGGAGATGGGTCGGCTGTTTCAACCTTTTATTCAGCTCGACTCTCGCCTGAACCGCCAGCATGAAGGCACCGGGCTGGGGCTCGCCCTCGTGCGTCGTCTCGCGGAACTGCACGGTGGCAGTGTCACGGTGACGAGCGAACTCGGCCAGGGCAGCCGCTTTACCATCGCGCTGCCCTACGCCTCACGCGAGATGATGGCGCAGAACCCCGCCGACTATGCGTTGACTGTGGGGAGCACCGCTCTCCGCGCCGCCCTCGTCATCGAGAACACGAAGTCCGCCCGCGAGGCACCCATCACGCCGCCGTATGAGCACCCCCCGGCAGGCGTGCGCGTCCTGATGGTCGAGGACAACACGATCAACATCACCACCGTCGGTGGTTATTTGCACGACCGGGGCTACCAGGTGGAGGTTGCCCGCACGGGACGCGAGGCGCTCGACATCGTGGCCGAGGCGCGTCCCGATGTGATTCTGATGGATATCCGGATGGCCGAGATGGACGGGTTGGAGACAACCCGCCACCTGCGGGCCATGCCCGACTATGCGGATACGCCGATCATCGCAGTGACCGCCCTGGCCATGCCGGGCGACCGCGAACAATGCCTGGCCGCCGGCGCGAACGAATACCTGACCAAGCCCGTCCGTCTGAAGGGACTCGTCGAGACGATGCAGCGGCTGTTGACATCCGCTTCAATTGAAACCGTCACGTAAAATTGGGTATTCTGAAACCATGTCTCGTGCGTTAGGGACGAGGTGGCTGGCCCCGTCGGCATTGACGTGCGGGGCTGATTGACCATGACGACTAAGGCAAACCAAGGAATTCCCTTGGTTCAAACCAAGGAATTCCCCTATAGCTATAGGGGAATTCCTCGCTTAGACTGGTGATACCACATGCTCGGATCGCCCGTGAACCTGCCTTCGCTCCTCGCCCGGCGATGATGCTGTGTATGGATGGATAACCATTCTCCAATGGTTCGGCAGATCGCGGTGTGCCCGTTGCATAATGGGCCTATGAACCCGGCCCCAATGATGTGGCCGGGTTTTGGTTTTTCATTTTTATTTAAGGCATGGTTCAGAATGGGCACATTGCAGAGCGAGATCAACCAGACCATCGTGCGCGTGCGCGACCTGCACGAACTGCTCGCTACCGCATGCCAGATTGCGGTTGCGCACGGCGGGTTTTGTATGGTCTGGATTGGTCGTCCTGACCCGCAGACCAGACGGGTCTCCCCTGTCGCCCACGCAGGGGCGACCGATGGCTATCTGGAAACGCTCTCGATTGTGGTGGACGATAGCGCCGCTCGTGATGCCTACGCCTCCACGCTGCACGCGGGCGAGCATGTGGTGATAAATGATATTGCCGGAGATCTGCGCATGGGGTCGTGGCGCGACGCCGCTCAGCGTCTGGGCTATCGTGCGTCAGCTATTTTCCCACTGATGGTCGCGGGTGAGGTGTACGGCGCACTCAACCTGTATGCGCCCGAACTTAATTTCTTCGATGCCGATGAACTCAAGTTGCTTGACGAGGTAGCGACGGACATTGCCTTTGCGATTGAGTTCATCGAGCAAGACACGCAGCGCCGCCTGGCTGAGGAGAAACTGCGCGCCAGCGAAGAAGCGCTGATTGCGGAGCGCAACTCGCTGGCCCGCCGGGTGGAGGAGCGTACCGCTGACCTGAGCCGGGTCAACAGTGAACTGTCGCGGGCGGTACGCGCCAAAGATGAGTTTCTCGCCACGATGAGTCACGAACTGCGGACCCCGCTCAACGCCATCCTGGGCATCAGCGAGAGCCTGTTGGAACAGTTCCGTGGCCCGCTCAACGAGGGCCAGCAAGAGTCGCTCCGCACAATCGAGATTAGCGGTCGCCACCTGCTTGCGCTGATCAACGACATCCTCGATCTCGCGAAGGTTGAGGCGGGGCGGATGGAGGTGAATCTCGATCCTATCGTGATCACAGATCTGTGTGAGTCTAGCCTGCTGTTTGTCAAAGAGCAGGCGCTCAAGAAGAACCTCCACCTGGAGTACCGCGTGGATGACCCGCAGGCGATCATGTATGCCGACGCCAAGCGCCTCAAGCAGATGCTGGTGAACCTGCTGAGCAACGCGGTCAAGTTCACCGAGGTGGGTGGGCGGGTGAGCCTGGAGGTTCAGACCGACGCCGAGGCAGGCGTCGTCTGCTTTGTCGTGGAAGACACGGGCATTGGGATGCACCCGGAAGGAATGACGCGGCTGTTCCAACCCTTTATCCAACTCGACTCTCGCTTGAGCCGCCAGCATGAAGGCACGGGGCTGGGACTCGCCCTCGTGCGCCGTCTCGCGGAGTTGCATGGCGGTAGTGTCACAGTGGAGAGCGAACTCGGCCAGGGTAGCCGCTTTACCATCGCGCTGCCCTACGCCTCACCCGAGACGATGGCGCAGAACCTCGCCGACCATGCGTTGACCGTGGGGGGCATCGGGAACACGGAGTCCGCCCGCGAGGCACCCATTATCCCGCCGCCGTATGAGTACCCCCCGGCGGGCGTGCGCGTCCTGATAGTCGAGGACAACACGATCAACATCACCACCGTCGGTGATTATCTGCACGACCGGGGCTACCATGTGGTGACTGCCCGCAATGGACGCGAGGCTCTCGACATCGTGGCCGAGGCGCGTCCCGATGTAATTTTGATGGACATCCAGATGCCCGAGATGGACGGGTTGGAGACAACCCGCCACCTGCGGGCCATGCCCGACTATGCGGACACGCCGATCATCGCCCTGACCGCCCTGGCCATGCCGGGCGACCGCGAACACTGCCTGGCCGCCGGCATGAATGAGTACCTAACCAAGCCCGTCCGTCTGAAGGGACTTGTAGAGACGATACAGCGGCTGGTGAAATTCGCGTGACGCACTACCGCAAAAGGCACGCTGTCATTCGAAGCGCCCGGCCCGTAAACGGGCGGGCTAGATTTGCGAAGGCCGCTGAAGCGGCCTCAGACAGGC
>CAIRFY010000141.1 GCA_903877945.1 uncultured Oscillochloris sp.
CATACTTTTCGAATAAGCCGATTTTGTGCCGACCGTGCCCCCTCACCCCCTGCCCCTCTCCCTAGGGAGAGGGGGCTGGGGGGTGAGGGCTGAGCGGCGGCAGATTCCTTATTCGAAAAGTATTGGCTTTAGCCTCCCGGATTCAACAACCTGCGTAGGATTGCTATATCACCTCGTCACCTCGTCACCTCGTCACCTCGTCACCTCGTCACCTCGTCACCTCGTCACCTCGTCACCTTGTCGCACTATCTAGCGATGCAACTCTGCCACGAGTTCCTCGGCGCGGGCGGGCTTAATGTTCCGCTCCTCAACCATCCGACGGGCGATCTCGTCTACGAGAATACCGTGGGCACCGGCGGCCATCGCGATCTGACGGGCGTGCAGACCCATGTGGCCCTGCTGGATGCCCTCGGTGGCCAAGGCGCGCATCGCGGCCAGGTTCGAGGCCAGACCAGCGCAGGCGCAGATGCCGGCGAGTTCGTCGGCCGACTTCACGTGGAGCAACTTGAGCGCCACCTGAGCAGCCGGGTGTACCTTGGTGGCTCCACCCACAATGCCTACGGCCATAGGCATCTCCAGCGTGCCAACCAGATTGCCCTCGTCGTCGCGCTCCCAGGTACTCAGCGAGGTGTACTGGCCGCTGCGCGAAGCGTAGGCATGCGCGCCGGCCTCAATCGCCCGCCAGTCGTTGCCCGTCGCCACGATCACCGGGTCTACGCCATTGAGGATGCCCTTGTTGTGCGTGGTGGCCCGGTACGGATCCACTGCGGCAAAGGCGTAGGCCCACATAATCCCCTCGGCCACGTCCTCGCCGGAGATGCCATCGCGCTCAAGGGCCGAAATCGGCACCACGCAGCGGGCGCGAGCCAGGCGGCGGTCGCTCAGGTTCGAGAGGATGCGCAGGTACGCCTTCCCGCCGGTGAGCCCCTCCAGCAGTGGAGCAACGGCCTCACACATGCTATTGATCGCGTTGGCACCCATCGCGTCGCGGCAGTCCACGATCAGGTGAACAACCATCATCGCGCCCATCGGGCTGGAGGTGAAGTAATGCACCTCCACGTCACGGGCGCCGCCGCCGAGGGTGACGAGCGAGCGGCTCTGGGCGTTAGCCAGGCGCAGGATCTCGCTCTTGTGAGCCAGGATATCGACTCGGGCGCTGTTTGGCGCGGCTACGTGTACCAGTTGGATCTGGCCGATCATCAGCGGCTCGCTGGTACTGGCCTCAAACCCGCCGCCGGCGCGCACCATACGTGCGGCATAGCTGGCACCCGCCACAATTGAGGGCTCCTCGACCACCATCGGGATCAGGTAGTCGCGCCCGTTAATCTGAAAATTCGTCGCAATGCCCAGCGGCAGATTGTATGTGCCGATCACATTTTCAATCATCTTATCGGCCCGCTCGATGGTGAGCACGCCGTGTCCACCGTGAAGTACCTTCAGGTCGTCATCGACGAGGCCGTCGAATGACTTCACCATCTGGAGCCGCTCAAGCGGATTGAGCTGGTAGAACCCTTGCAGCCGGGAATTATTCGTGCCCATACGTCTATGTAACCTCCACGTGTGGATGTTCAATTGCATGCACCTACGGGCGATTGTAGCATGGCGCGGCCTTCCAGATGCTCTAAGAAAGCTCTCAAAACCTATCAGGCCGCTGTCTGAGGCTGTCAGATGGGTGGTAAAATGGGCAATATGCGACAACTGCTCATCCTACTGCTCTGCCTCACCGTGGTTAGCTGTGGGTCTGCCCAGCAGAATACCCCTGCGGCGACGCCGCTACCCCAGCCGACCATCCCCGCCGTAGCTGAGGCGCTGGAGAGTCAGCCCCAGGATCATGTTGAGGTGATCGGGTATCTCTATCCCGCCGCGAAGGGGACATCCCTTGTTGGCGGGCTGAGTCATAGTTTGGGCGAGATGCCCGCGCCCCTGGCGGAGGCCGGGGCGATCTGGCTGCCAGACCCGCCAGCCCTGCCCGCCAACGCCGCCATCGATGTGGCGGGAAGTGGTGGCTACCCTCTTGTGAGGGTAAGTGGTCAGCTCAGCCCCACGGGTCGTTACGGGCCAGACAACCGCTACCCGCGTCAGATCACGGAGGCTTCCTTAGAACTGCTGAGCGTGCGCGACCTGAGCATCGCGCTGCTGCTGGATAACAGCGGGATCTATGATAACCAGCCCGTCCATCTCTCCGGTCAGATCCTCCTCGGCGCATCAACCGCGCTCCTCGTCGATCAGCTCGGCAGCGGCGGCGTTCCCGCCGCACGCGCCCGGCAGATCAAGCTCGTCGGCGTGATCGAGGGCAATTCCCTGCGCAAACGACTCACCGCGACCTCAAGCGGTGCGGCCTACTTCGGCCCTGTGCAGATCGTCGGTATCTGGCGCCGCAGTAGCCTCTACCCTCTGACGATTATCCCCGGATGAATGACTGACACCAGCTTTAGACAAGGTTTCAGGTGCCAGGTTTCAGGTTTACAGTTCGTAGTGCAGGCTTCCCGCCTGCGGTGGTACTCCTGACCGCCTGGAAGGCGGCGCTACGTTCACGACAAACTGTAAAGCTGTTCTGAACCTTGTCTAAGGCATGTTTCAAAATGGGTACATTCAGC
>CAIRFY010000142.1 GCA_903877945.1 uncultured Oscillochloris sp.
ATTGTGGATTATAGGCAGTAGAGTAGAAGTAACGCTGTCACGCTGAGCGAAGCGAAGCGTCCCGGTGTGCATCATCATCGCCGGGACGCTTCGCTTCGCTCAGCGTGACATGTGTGACAGGGTGACTTTTGCTCTATTGCCAGAAGCCCATAGAAAGAACGCACCACCGCAAAAGTCACGCTGTCTTCGTTTTCTTTGCGTCTTCGCGTCTTTGCGTCATACTAGAACCATGCATTCGACGCAAAGGCGCAAAGACGCAAAGACTCTCATGGTGTTCAACGTGACAGCGTTCCGTTTGCGGTAGTGCGAAAAAATATTTCGGTGGGCTTCTGTGTCTTTCTGTGGCAAAATCTCGTTGTGGATAACCTGTGGAAAAATGTTAATAAGTGGTAGTTTCGTACCCGAGCATGGCGGCGTAGACCGCGACGTGGCGGCGGGCAATGGCGGCCTGGGTAAACTCGGCCAGGATGCGGGCGCGCCCACGGCGGGCGAGGTCGGCGCGCAGGGCTGGGGCCGTGGCGATGCGGGCGATGGCTATGCGTAGCGTGGCTACATCACCCTCGGGGAAGATCAGCCCAGCATCGCCGATCACGTGCGGGATCTCGCCGGAGCTGGAGCCAAGCACCGGCACGCCGCAGCTCATGGCCTCGATCAGCACGCGGCCAAACTGCTCCTTCCAGTTCGAGGTGGTGTGCGAGGGCAGGACGAGCAGATCGAGTCCGGCCAGGGCGGCAGGCACCTCGGTGCTGCCGACGGCGGGGCACAGCTCGACCCGGTCGGACACGCCGAGGGCGGCGGCGCGGGCCAGGATCGGCTGACGCAGCACGCCATCGCCAACCAGTCGCAGTCGAACGTGGTCAGGCAGGTCGCACAGCGCCTCGACCAGATCGAAGACGCCCTTCTCGGGAACGAGGCGACCAAGGTAGCCGACGATGAAGGGCTGAGGGCTGAGGGCTGAGGGCTGAGGGCTGGCCCGTAGCGCGAACATCTCGGGGTCTACGCCGAACTGCGGGATGACCGTGACCGGCCCCCGGTAGCCGTGGCGACGGATGATCGCGGCGGATTCCTGATTACCGGCGATGGCGTGGGCGGCGTGGCGGAAGCTGTGCTGCTCAAAGAAACTGAAGGGCGGCGGGTAGCGCCGGTCGATGTTGGCCCAGTTGTAGAAGCAGCAGCACGCGCCCACGGCCAGCCCGGCGCGCATGGCCAGGAAGGTGGCCAGGTTGAAGCTCTCCTCGTCAATGTGCAGCACCTCGGGGCGTAGGCGGCGCAGGGCGCGACCGATGGCCGGGTAGAAGTGCAGGTGGTGCCTGCCATTCAGGGCAATTGGTAGAGATTCAAGGCGGTAGCCCGCCGTGAAGCGGCGCTCCAGGCGCTGCTCGCCCACCCGAGGCTCGCGCCAACTCGGCGGCACCAGGGCGGTCAGTTCCACGCCGAGTCGGGCGATCTCCTCCAGCTTACGCTGGTAGGCACCGGCCACCAGGGCCTTTGAGAGGATGACAACGCGCATATATAGACAAGGTTCGCGGATACTTTACAGTTTGTCGCCGGGCAGCCCTCACCCCCAGCCCCTCTCCCTCACGGGGAGAGGGGAGTAGATTCCTTCCTGGTGCGGAATGCCCCCCCTCTCCCGTTCAGGGAGAGGGGGCTGGGGGGTGAGGGCCATTGCGAACTGTAAAGTAACATTATCGATTTTGAACACTACCCGTTTTTGCGCAGGAACTCGCCCATGAAGTCGGCCAGGGCCGCGCAGGATGACTCCTCAAGCGCGTTGTAGATCGAGGCGCGGATGCCGCCCACCGAGCGGTGTCCACCCAGGCCGACCATGCCGGCGGCCTGCGACTCGGACACAAACTGCTTCTCCAGGGTCTCGCTGGGCAGCCGGAAGGTCACGTTCATCAGCGAACGGGCCTCGGGTGCGGCGTGGCCACGGTAGAAACCGCCGCTGCCGTCAATTGCGCCGTAGACCAGGGCGGCCTTGCGCTGGTTACGTGTCTGCATGGCATCCAGCCCGCCTAGGTCGGTGATCCAGCCCAGCACCAGGTTCAGCAGATAGACCGAGAAGGCGGGCGGGGTGTTGTAGAGCGAGTTATTCTTGGCGAAGGTGACGTAGCGCATGATCGCTGGTAGATCCTTGCGGCCCTGCGCGATCAGATCCTCGCGGATGATCACGGCGGTGACACCGGACGGGCCGATGTTCTTCTGGGCACCGGCGTAAATCAGAGCGAAGCGGCTGGCGTCGAAGGGGCGCGACATGATGTCGCTGCTCATGTCGGCAATCAGCGGGGCGTCGCCCAGGTCGGGCATGCTGGCCCACTGGACACCCTGGATCGTCTCGTTGGTGGTGAAGTGGACGTAGGCCGGGCTGGGGCTGAGCTGGATCTCGGAGGCGTCGGGGGTGCGGCGGAAGCCGCCCTCGGCGGTGTTGACCGCCACGTGGGCCGTGCCGATCCGCCCGGCCTCCTCAACCGCCTTCTCGCCCCACGCCCCGGTGACGAGGTAATCAGCCACGGCACCGGCGGGCAGGAAGTTCAGCGGGATCATGGCGAACTGGAAGCTGGCGCCGCCCTGCAAGAACAGGGCGCGGTAGCCGTCGCCCAGCCCGAGCAGCGCCTTCATGCGCGACTCGGCCTGCGTATTGATCGCCTCAAACTCCTTGGAGCGGTGGCTCATCTCCAGAATGGACATCCCCCGGCCCTGGTAGTCGAGCAGCTCGGCCTGGGCCTGCGCCAGCACCGCCTGCGGCAGTACGGCGGGGCCGGCGTTAAAATTGTGGGCTTTGGTCATTGCACTATCCTCCTAAAAATATTCGCATTTAGACAAGGTTTCAGGTGCCAGGTTTCAGCTTTACAGTGTGGCGAGGATGCGACGAGGCAACGAGGCGATGCTATCGCATCCTCGCGTCCTCGCGTCTCCGCCACACTGTAAAGCTGTTCTGAACCTTGTCTTATAATGGAAATTGCCAGCTCTGCTGGCAATTTCCATTATAGATGATGAGTTACGCCCGGATTGTCGCGCCGATCTCGCGCTCCAGGCCGCCGATGATCTTCTTGCGCAGCTTAGTCAACGCCTCGTCGGTGAGAGTGCGGTCGGTGGCGCGGAAGGCCAGGTGGTAGGTCAGGCTGCGCTTGCCCTCGCCCACCTGCGGCCCGGTGTAGACATCGAACAGGGTCAGGGACTCGAGCAGATCGCCCGCTCCCCGGCGGATCAGCGCCGCCACCTGGGCCTCAGGTGCCTCCAGCGGGACAGTGATCGAGAGATCCTGAATAATCGCCGGAAAGCGCGAGATCGGACTGAAGCGGGCATGGTCACTGGCCACGAAGAGGGCGTCCAGATCGAGTTCGGCCATAGCAGCGTGGGGCACGCTCAGCTCCAGGCGCTCGCGCACCGCCGGGTGCAACTCGCCCAGCACCCCCACCCGTCGGCTGAGGATCGCCACCTTGCCCTTCTTGCCTGCACCAGCCTGAGGCGGGCTGGCGTCCTCGCCCGTCTCCAGCAGCAGCGCCGCCGAGCGACCGGGGTGGAATCGCTCATCGTCGGTCAGCGGCGCGTAGCTCACCTTTGCGCTTAGGCCAAGGCGATCAACCAGCACCTCCACCACGCCCTTGATGTCGTAGAAGCCCATCGGCTCGCGCTGAGTGGCCGCCCAACCCTCGGCCTCGCGTGGCCCAGCCAGGGCGATGGCCAGGCGGCGCGGCTCGTCGGGCAGCCAGCGCCCGCCCTCGCCAAGACACTCGGGGTTCAGGTAGACCCGGCTAACCTCAAAGACCGCCACTCGCTCGCGCTCGCGCAGGTTGTTGGTCAGAGCCTCGCCCAGCGAGGGCAGCAGCGAGCGGCGCATGTAGGTATGCTCGGGCGCGTTCGGGTTCGCCAGCTTCACATAGCGCTCGGCCACCGCCTCGGCGGGCTGCACCTTCGCCACCAGAGGCATGGCAATCAGCGAGCGGGTGATCAGTTCGTCCAGACCACAGCCGACCATCGTGTCGCGCACCTTCTGCTCCAGGCGCAACTCCTTGTGATCCTCCGAGGGCGGCAATTCATCGGCCAAGCGCGTTTCGGGAATACGGTCGTAGCCATAGATCCGCGCCACCTCCTCGCAGAGGTCGGCCAGGATGCTCACATCCAGCCGGAAGGAGGGCACCGTCACACGCACGGTTGGCTCGTAGGCGTAGGTGGCGAAATCGCCCAGTCCAGAGCCGCCGCGCAGCGCACAGGTGAAGCCAAGACGGGATAGGATAGCGGCGATCTCGTGGGCGTCGAGCTGGATACCGACAATCCGCTCCACCTCAAGCGGGGTCAGATCGAGTACCACCGTCTGCCAGGGGCGCGGGTAGGCGTCCACAAAGCCCTGGGCCACTGTGCCACCGGCGCACTGACGCATCAGATCAAGGGCGCGGCGCAGGGCGATCAGCGGCAGTTCGTAATCCACCCCGCGCTCAAAACGTCGCGACGCCTCGCTGGGCAACTTGAGGCCACGGGCCGTCCTGCGGATCTGCACTGGCTCCCAGATCGCCGCCTCCAGCAGCACGGTGATGGTCGCAGCGCCCACCTCGCTCGACTCACCGCCCATCACCCCGGCCACCGACAGGGCACCCGTCGCATCACAGACCATCAGGGGCGGATGGCTGAGGCCACTCTCGGCACCGGGGGTCAGGGCGCGATCCTTGCCGTCGAGGGTAAGCAGGCGCTCGCCGGGGCGGGCGCTGCGCACAATCAACTGGCCGGACTCGACCTTCTGGTAGTCGAAGGCGTGGGTAGGCTGGCCCCACTCCAGCATCACATAGTTTGAGACATCAACAATATTGCTGATCGGGCGCATGCCCGCGTTCGTCAGGCGGCGCTGCATCCAGTGCGGCGACGGGCCAATGGTCACGCCCTCGATCATGCCAAGGGTGAAGCGTGGGCAGAGATCAGGCTCCTCAATCGTCACCCCGGCGCGACCCTCAATCGGCGCACCATCGGCCAGCACCTGGGGGTCGGGCAGGGTGAGCGTTGCGCCCGTGATCGCCGCCACCTCGCGGGCCATACCCACAATCGAGAGGCAGCGCGCATAGTTCGGTGTGAAATCCAGCTCCAGCACCACTTCGCCGAGGACATCGCGCAGCGGCGCACCCACCGGAGCCTCGTCCTCCAGGATGAGAATGCCGTCGTGTTCCTCTGAAATGCCCAACTCCTTCTCGGAGCAGAGCATCGCATCGCTCATCACCCCGCGCACCGGACGGCCCTTCAGCGTCGTGATCACCCAGCCCTCAGCGTGGCCGTCGTAAATCCGTGCGCCCTCCTTGGCATACACCGACTTGAGCGGGTGCGGCAGGGGGCCAAGGCCGCGATATTGGAACAAGTTCGGCGCGCCCGTCACCACCGTATGCGACTGCGCGGCCCCGTAGTCCACCTCAGCCAGCACCAGCCGCTCGGCGTTCGGGTGCGGCCTCACCTCCAGGATGTTGCAGACCAGGATCTTCTCTGGATCCCAGGGCAACTCGCCGCCCTCCAGGCCGATAAAACGGACATCCACCACCTCCATGCCGCTGAGAGTGAGCCGACGAGCCAGTTCCTCCACAGGCACGGTGATCTCAACAAATTCCCTCAGCCAGCTCAACGGGACTTTCATATTGGGCATTCCTCTATAAAGCCGACCTTGCCCCCTCACTCCCTACCTCTCTCCCTCACGGGGAGAGGGGGCTGGGGGGTGAGGGCTGCGCGGCGGTGGATTCCTTATGTGAACAGTATTGGTTTTGAGGCAATACCGCAAAACTCGCCCTGTCACGCGGAGCGAAGCGAAGCGTCCCGGTGTGCATCATCATTGCCGGGATGCTTCGCTTCGCTCCGCGTGACAGGTGGGACAGGGTGACTTTTGCTCTATTGCGTTTTGGGGTAGCAGCCCAGGATTGTAGCCGAGCGGACGAGAGACTGTCAAGCGGCGCACGACCAACTTGACGCACCGCACAAACCGGCTAGAATCCACACGAGAGCCGGTTGCAATCTGCAATCTGCAATCTGCAATCGAGCAGGAGCGATCATGACCCAGCCGCAGGATCCGGAGTACGCACCCCCTGCCCCACCGCCCCCGGCGCAGCCTCCCTCCCAGCCCGCACCGCCCCAGCATAGCTGCATCAGCCGTATTATGAGTGTTGCGAGATGGATCATCACGACGATTCTCAGCGCTGGCCTGGCCATTATTGTTGTCGCCGCCATCCTCTTCTACTCGTTCGGACTCAACCTGGGCACCCCCGGCCAGATTCGTCAGTCCAGCGCCGATGTGGTCGCCCTCCAGAGCCAGAACCAGGTACTCCAGACCGAAGTGGCCCTGCTGAGCGCCACCGGTGCAGCCCAGGAAAGCAGCGTCAGCTCCGCCCGCGAGCGCGTCGGCGAACTGGAGACGAAGGTTGCTGCCTACGATCAGCAGACCGCCAAACTCGCCGGACATATCGCCACCGCCGCTGCCCTGGCCAACGATCTGCATGAGAACATCGCCCTCGCCGCCACCATCCAGGCCGAGGCCCGCCAGGGACAGATGCTCGCTGCGGTCGTCGCCACCGTGCAGGTCGGCAACGCCAACACAATCGACGATCTCCAGCGCCGCACTGATCGTATCGCCCGCTTCCTCCAGCGCATGGGCGACCTTGCCGGCGAGATCTCGCAGGATGCCACACCCACGCCCGCCGCGAACGCCACCCCCATTGCTACACCCGTGGATGCGGCTACGGCTACGCCTTAGGAGTGAACGTAGCGCCGCCTTCCATGCGGTCGGAAGTACCACCGCAGGCTGGAAGCCCGCGCTACGAACTGTAAACCTGACACCTGACACCTGAAACACGCCTTAACGCTTCAGTACCTCAGTACCTACATGTTCCTTCATACCGTTCTGAGCCGAGAGTGGCTTAGCGGTGTGTCCGGTTGCTGCCGAGGATTCGGACAGATGCGTACCTGACTCTCCGGCGAGCGTCGAGGCAAACGTATTGTAGGCCAGGGTCAGGCCGAGGGCAAAGAGCGTACTGCCGACACCAATCATGGCATTAAACGGTGCTGGCGCAATCACCGCCACCCGAATTAGGACCGTAGCGACGGCGAACCCGGTATTGCGAAAGACCACGTGGTACGTTGAGCTATGGTGCATCGAGACAAACACCAGCAGCACATCGAAGAAGATCAGGATCGTATAGCAATCGCCAAAAAACGAGACCGCCCGCCCAACCGCGAGATACTGCTGCGCCGTATACATGCCGATGAACACAAAGGCGAGCAACAGCCCCAGCGCGATCAATTTCTTCATCGCCACAAACCCAGCCAGATTGTGAAAATCGTCCTTAACCCCCTGGTGCCGCTGCACCCGGTAGTAGAACTGTAGGATGACGAACATCATCAGCGCCCCACCTGCCAGCGCAACAATCGGCACGATAGTGGGCTGGGCCTTACTCCATGTGATCGGCTCGTCGAAGGCCGTGAGCTCACGGAAGGCTCCGCGCAGCAGAATCAGTGAGAGTATCTCTAGCTGTTTACCAACGGTATTAGCAACCGAGCGGGCCAGCCCGAAGATGATTCCGGCCAGACCGACAATTTGGACAAGCTGTAGCGTAAAATCGACCGCGTAGAAGTGATTTGTCGGCACAATGGCGAACATCGCTGGGGGCAGAAGCATTCGTCGGCGGGCCTCAATCACGAGGAGTGCGCCAATAAAGCTGAGAATCAGCATATCGGCGATTATGTGGCGACCACGCGGGCTATCCCATTCGGCCTCTAGTCGGTCAAACACGCGCGAGGAAACTGGAAAGAGCCGGTTCATTACACGCCCTGTTTTTGATTCCTACACATATACACATGAACAATCGTACTATAAAGAATGGCTTCGTGCAACCCAACGCCGCTTCCGGCGAGGGCTGTTGCAAAGTCAGATCCGGCCCCCTCACCCCCTGCCCCCTCTCCCTGAGCGGGCATATCTTTACCCACATCTTTTTTACCTCATTGTCATGCGGTGTATCGGCCCTCCCGGCGGGCAACTGAAGTCGCGCCTGCGAGGCGTTCCTCCGGGCGTCGGCCTGTGCCGACGCCGGAATCGCCCGCGCAGGCGGGCGACCAGCCGTAGGCTCCCGTGGCGCGACGTCAGTCGCCCGCTCTGCGCCCCTCCGATGGGTGAATCCCTCGATAGTCGCAAAGATGTGGGTAAAGATATGCCGTGACGAAGAGGGGCAGGGGGTGAGGGGCAAGGTCGGCTTATTCGAAAAATAGCGGAGCGTGATCGCTCACGTAACTTTCATGTAACTATCAGTGGTACAGTGGATCGAGGCCATGATTCTCACCACGTATCTATCGCGCGCGCGCATCGTGCGCTGTCAAAGGAGACATGCTATGACCAATACCCGAAGTGATGCGTTCGACTCGACCGACCCCGTCGGCGCGTGGCGCACCATTCGTGATGCAAACCTCGACGCATGGGCCAAGGGCATGGCCACCATGGTCAATACCGAGTCGTTCTCGAAGGCCCTTGGCATTCAGCTCGACACGATGCTTATCGCTTCTGCTCCCATGCAGAAAATGGTTTCTCAGTACATGGAGTCCTATCTCGCTCAGGCCAGTATGCCCTCGCGTGCCGAGGTCATCAGCCTGGCCCAGCGCATGACAAATATCGAGATGCGCTTGGACGATATGGATGCACGACTCGATGATATCCTGTTTGCTCTGCGCGCCATGGCGGCTGCCCAGGCACCGGCATCGGTTATTGAGGCAGCCCCTGTTGATGCCATCGCGCCCGAGCTGGATGCTTCGCCCGAAGCAGAGGAGAAGTCGGCCCCGCGCCGCAGCCGTAAGGCGGCCGGTGAGTAGTCGTGAGTTCTCGCCCCTGGCAAGCTACCCGCCTGCGCATGTCGAACCCATAAGTGTACGGAGCAACTCATGACTACTGTGCCAAACCCGGCCCTCGACCCCGAGGTGCTAACGAAGCGCTTTTTTGAGGAATTTGACCGCCTCACGAAAAGCAGCGATACATTCTCGAAGCTCGCCGCAAATCGCCTCGACATCCAGATCGGTCTAAGCCCTAAAACTATGATCTGGACGCTGAATAAGGCGAAACTCTACCACTTCACACCGGTAGTTCCGCCCGAGCAGCGCCACCCGGTGCCGATCCTGCTGATTTTCGCGCTGATCAATCGGCCCGACATTTTCGACCTGCGCCCTGGCAATAGCTTTGTTGAGTATCTGCTCAATCAGGGCTACGATGTCTATATGCTCGACTGGGGTCGGCCTGGCCTTGAAGACGCGCACTACAATTTCGAAGATTACGTGCTTGAGTATATGCCCCGCGTCGTCCGGGCGATGCAGCGCCATAACGGCAAGCGCGATTTCAGCCTCGTCGGCTGGTGTATCGGTGCGATGATCACCACGCTCTACGCAACGATGCGCCCGAATGATGGCATCCGTAATCTGGTGCTACTTACTGCGCCCCTCGACTTTGCCGATAAGAACGCTGGCCCGTTCAACCGCTGGCTCACCACCGAGTTCTATAATGTCGATGAGTTGATCCGTCAGCATGGCAATATGCCGGGCTCGATGATTGACTACGGCAGCAAAATGCTCAAGCCGGTCGAGAATTTCATTAGCAACTACTTCAAGCTCTGGGATAACCTCGATAACCCGGCGGTGGTTGAGTCGTACATGGCGATGAACAAGTGGGTCACCGACCTTGTCGATTTCCCCGGTGGTGCCTTCCGCCAGTGGGTGGTTGAGTTTTACCGCGAGAACCGGCTGATGGAGGGTACCCTCAAGCTGCGTGGTGAGAAGGTTGACCTGCGTAATCTGCGCTGTAACTTCCTGAATGTGATCGCCGATAAGGATCACATCGTACCTACCTGCCAGTCCGTCACGATTATGGATAAGGTTGGTACCCGCGATAAGCTACTCCTGCATATGCGTGGTGGGCATATCGGCATGATGGTCGGCAGCGGCGCGAATAAGCGAGTCTGGCCGCAAATTGACGGCTGGTTGGCGAAGCGCAGCAAGTAGGGGATATGCGCCTGCACGTGAGGCGATGAGGCGATGAGGCGATGAGGCGATGAGGCGATGAGGCGATGAGGCGATGAGGCGATGAGGCGATGAGGCGATGAGGCGATGAGGCGATGAGGCGATGAGGCGATGAGGCGATGAGGCGACGAGGCGATGAGGCGATGAGGCGATGATAGCGCCTCA
>CAIRFY010000143.1 GCA_903877945.1 uncultured Oscillochloris sp.
AGCCCCTATGTGGAAGCTGAGATCGATCTGGCTCTGACGGCCCTCGACCGTCTGCTCCACCCGGCCCTCCAGGCGCATCACAGCGAGATCGCCCTGCTCCTGATCGCCGACCACGGCCAGATCACTGTGGATCCGAAGACGACGATCTATCTCAATCGCCTGCTGCCAGACCTCGTGCCGGCCACGCGCACCAGCGCCGCAGGCAAACCCCTGATACCGGCAGGATCACGCCGCGATATGTTCCTCTACATCCGTGACGAGCGCCTGGACGAGATCCACGCCAGTCTCTCCCAACTCCTCGCCGGGCGGGCCGAGGTTCACCGCACCAGCGATCTCATCGCCGCCGGGATGTTTGGCAGCGAGCCAGGGCCAGCATTCCTAGGACGAGTCGGGAATCTGGTGGTGCTGCCCTACCCAGGCGAGACGGTCTGGTGGGACTTCCGCGAGCGCGGGAAGTTCGACACGGTCTACCGGGGGTTGCACGGCGGACTCAGCCGGGACGAGGCTGAGACTCAGTTGGCCGCTCTGTATTACGGTGGGTGATGAACCAGCGATCATGGCGTCCCCCACAGTGGGCCACCGCTCTCGGTTGTTACATCCTGGCCGGGCTGGGCCTGACCTGGCCGCTGGCGATGCGGTTCGCCAGCGATCTGCCGGGCGGCGCGCATAAGGACGGGCTGGAGGACGCCTACCAGAATGTGTGGAACCTCTGGTGGACGGTGCGCGCCCTGGGCCGCGTGACAAACCCGCTGGTCACCGACCGCTTCTTCTTCCCCGATGGCCCGAACCTCTTCTTCCACACGCTCTCGCCGATCAACACGCTGCTGGCGGCCCCGGTGACGGCGCTGTGGGGGCCGGTCGCCGGGTTCAATACGGTGGCGCTGCTCTCGTTTGCCCTCGGCGGCCTGGGCATGTGGGCGCTGGCCCGCGAGCGCGTCGGCCACGGCCCGGCCCTGCTGGCCGGGCTGATCTTTGTATCAAGTCCCTTCCATATGGCTGCCCTGCTCAGCGACGGCCAACTCCAGATCTTCGCGCTGCAATGGCTCCCCTGGTACATCCTGTTCCTGCTCAGGTCGCTGCGCACAGGCGCACGGCGGGACACCCTGCTCGCCGGGATCTTCCTGGCCCTCACTGCCTGGACGGATTGGTACTACACGCTGTTCCTGCTGATCTTCACCGCCGGGGCTGCGGTGTGGGTGAAAAGACCTGTCAGGTGGGGCACACGGGATGGACTCAGCGCCGACCTTGTCCCCTCACCCCCTGCCCCTCTCCCTCACGGGGAGAGGGGAGATTCTGCAACCGGAAGCGTCCGGCTCCCCCTCTCCCGCTCAGGGAGAGGGGGCTGGGGGGTGAGGGCTGAGCGGCAGCAGACCCCTTATTTGAAACGTATTGGCTCTAGGACGCTATCCCTGTGGCAGACTACTGCGCCCCTTCTCTGGATCGGGGTCATATCCGCCATTGGCGCGGCCCCCCTGGTGGTACCGATGCTGGTGGAGGCGGCGCGCTACACGTATATGAACCTCTACCCGGCTGACGACCCGGCGCGGCTCTCGGCTGACCTGCTGGCCTATCTGGTGCCGCCGCGCACCCACGCCCTCTGGGGCG
Organism: uncultured Oscillochloris sp.; assembly: GCA_903877945.1. Lineage (GTDB taxonomy): Bacteria > Chloroflexota > Chloroflexia > Chloroflexales > Chloroflexaceae > Oscillochloris. Next base: position 1,606 of record CAIRFY010000143.1, read on the forward strand.
CTGCCCCGTGGGACTGGGGTGTCTCCTACGGGGTGAACCGGCGCTTCTACCTGGGCCTGGTGGTGTCGGCCCTGGCGCTGCTGGGCCTCGTGCGTCGCCCGGCTGTGCGCCCGTGGGGTCTGGTGGCCCTCGCCTTCGCGGTACTCTCCCTCGGCGCGGTGCTGCGGGTGAATGGAGTCAGCACCGGCGTGCCGTTGCCCTACGCTTTGCTGGCGAACCTGCCGGTGGTGCGTCTCACCCGCCAGCCCGACCGCTTCAACATCCTGGTGACGATTGCCCTGGCGCTGCTCGCCGCCCACGGCGCGGCGACAATCCTGGCCAGGATCAGCGACCGGCATCGTCGCTGGCGGCCTGCGGCCCTGGCCGCCCTGACGGCCTTGGTGCTACTTGATTACCTGCCCGCGCCGATCATCACCCGTGTGCCTGAGGTGCCGCCCTTCCTGGCGGCCCTGCCTCACACTGACGACGGCGCGATCCTGGAGTTCCCCTTTCACCAGGATGTGCCCTACCGCGACGCCGAGCGCATGTTCTTCCAGACCATCCACGGCCGCCCGATCAGCAGCGGCTACCACTCGCGGCTCTACCCGCAGCCGCAGCTTGGCTTGCCCGCCCTGCGCGACCTGCGGGCCGGTGCGCTGGGCGACATCGCCGCCGAGCCGGGGGGCTGGCCCGCTGCCCTGCGCAGCATCGGCTACCGCTACATCATCGGCTACAAGCAGCGCCCCCTCGGCCCGTTGAACCTCCAGCCCGCAGATGAGGCTCCCTTCCGCGCCCTGGTCGAGGCCGGGCTGGGCGTGTCGGGGCCGATCTACGAGGACGACTGGCTGATCGCCTACGAGGTTCCCGCCGCTAACCCGGTGCCGGTGGTGCAGATCCGCGACGGCTGGGGGCCACTGGAGCGCCCGGTCGGCACTGCGCCCTACCGCTGGCTGGGCGAGTCGGCCGAGTTGGGACTGTTCGCGCCCGCAGCCGGGCCGCACCTGCTCACATTCAGCGCCCAGCCCGCAGGCGGATCGCGCACCCTGCGCCTGGATCTGCCTACTGGCAGCGCCAACATCGCCCTGCCCGCAGGCCAGCGCCGCTATACCCTGCTGCTGAATCTCCCTGCGGGAAAGACCGTCGTCCGTTTGCGCAGCATCGAGCCGCCCACCAGCGGTCAGGCTCTGGAGGGCAACGGCGACACCCGGCCGATCAGCGTGCGCGTGTCCGAGATCGCCCTTACGGCGGCGCGATAGGGCGGGGCTGATGTGCAACGTTAGACTGTCGCTCCTGCGGAGTCTACGGCTCGTTGCCAGATCCTGCTAGTCTACCGTATGCTCACTGCTCCTGCGGTTCTTTTCCTCGACTGGAAAAAGTGAGTCACGTAAGAATAAGACCGGAGCTTCGATAATCTGATTCATGAGCCAGCCAAACGCGAATGAGCCGATAATGTAGCTAAAAAAGTACAGTGGAAAACTATCAAATCGGGTGATTTTACGTAGTATTATAGACCCCCACAGGTTAATCGGCATATGCCATAAATAAATAGAATAACTTGCAGCACTCAGGTTGCCGAGCAATTTAAGCGGTGTAAAGGATGTTTCAGTTATTCGTAGTGCCGCGATAAGAATGTTTCCACTTCCTACAAAGAACAAAATAACACCAGCAACAGGTATCCACTTGTGAGTTTCAAGCTGAAAAATGAAGGCTGGTGCTAGTAGCAACCATCCACTCAAATACAGGAACCAGGAAGGTATCCATGCGATTTTCTTTTCAAGTTCGCGAAAGTGCCACAAATAGGATAGTAGTACGCCATAAAAAAGCGAGTCAATACGGAGATGAGTACCATACACGTAATTTTTAAGAGAGAATTCAGGAAAAATAAAAGCGGTGATAATACGTAAGGTAAAGCATGTAATGCTTACTATGACGAAAACAACCGGAATGTAGCGCAACCTCTGTGTGCCGGTAGCAGAACGAGATGCCGTCATAGAGGAGAAGAGGATCGCTAGTCCGAGGTAGAAGTGTTCCTCTACTGCGAGAGACCATGTGTGGCTCCAGATGGCACCAAGATAATTTTGGAGAAAAAATAATTCCCCCAGTAGCGATTCTATTGAGAAAGAGTAATGGATCAGGAGACGCACGACAATTGAAAAGGCGATCAAAAGCCAAAAGGCCGGATAAATCTTAAAGCCTCGGCGAATCAGGAATCGCTTGACGTTGGTAGTTCCTGTGCGTTTAAATTCGTTGAAGAGTAGTGAAGAAACGAGAAAACCACTCAAGACAAAAAAAAGGTCTACACCTACCCACCCACCTTGCCGCCAAATTTCTAGTATATAGGGCGACTCCGGCGGTAATTGTAGATGTCTGCCGATCACGAGGAGTACCGCGACAAACCGGACAAGATCCAGTCCTAATACTCTATTTGGATGGGGAGGGGGTGTATGCATATATAAAGTGTTAATCGTATATAAAAATACCAAATATTATGGTATTAATGGAAGACTCGTTATTTGAAAAGTATTGCCCCCAAATCCCGCGCCGTCGTCCCATCGTCCAGCGGCAGCAGAGTCCCCGCCTTATCGCGCATCGCCACCGCCAGCCGGTACTCGCCCGGCGGCAGATCGGCGGCGCGGATGCGGAAGGGCGCGTCGTTCACGTAGTTAGTCGCCCAGACATCAGAAGGCATGCGGCTACAGATACCCGTGGCCTCCGTGACGACGCGGCCGGCGGTGTCACGAACCTGGAGGACGGGAACGTATCCGGCGGGTTGGGGCCGTGCAGCGCGCCAGTAGAAGGTCAGGAAAGCCACGTCGCCAGGGCCGAGCTGGCTGCGGTCGAGGTCATACCCACGCAGACTGAACCCGGCCCGCCATGAGGCATCGCTTGATCGCTGCGGCACCACCCCGCTCAGCAGCCGCCGCAGCGGGAAGTTTGGCACGGGCGTCTGGTCATAAGCCGACTGATACGCGGCGGCGTCGAAGCTGCGCGGAGGTCCGGCCACCGCTGCGTGGCTGAAGATCGTCAGCGTGCGCTCGCCGGACACCGTCACCGCGCCGTACTCCTGGTAGCCGGGCGGGATGTAGTAGGGACGCACGTTTTCCGAGACAATGTAGTAGTCGGGCTGCGCGGCGCACATAAACTGGCCGCGCATGTACCAGCCGCTGGTGAACAACTCCTGGTTGCTGTCCACCGTACCGCGCAGTTCACCGCGCTGAAAGAGGCTGCCCACAACCTTCCAGCCATCCCGCTGCGGGAAGCCGAAGTAGCCATCGCTGGCCAGGGTGTCGCTCACCAGCGGTCGGTAGATCGCCGCCCGCGTGTCGGGGTAGAGCCGCTGGTACTCGGGTCGCTGGCACAGGAAGATCAGGTAGGCGTAGGGCAGGGCCGCCAGCAGCAGGGCCGCGCCGCCAGCGGCCAGCGCGGCGCGCAGCCAGGGCACGCGCCGGAGCGACTCGGAGAGCCGGGCTACGGCCAGCCCTGCCAGCAGCACTGCGGGCAGGTGCATGGTGTAGAAGTGAGTACGCGGGTCGGCGAAGAAGAAGGCCATCGCGATAAACGGCGCGCCGAACCAGATCACCAGGGCGCGCATCCCGGCGGGCAGGCGCGGGGCCAGAGCCAGGGCCAGGATCGGCGGGGCAACTGCCAGCACCGCGAAGCTGCGATCTGCGCCGATGCTGAAGATCTGCGGGGCCAGGGCGGCGGTCAGCCCCCCAGCGGCGAGCAACGCGGCCAGGGCTAGGCCGAGCATACGCGGGCGGACGTAGATCGCCAGCCAGCAGGTCAGGCCGCTGAGTAGGGCCAGACCAGCCGAGACGAAGGCGGCGGGGAAGCTGTAAAACCCGGCCAGTTCGGCGTAGCCGCGCAGACTGTTGTAGAGGGCTGGCCCCGCACCGCTCTGGCCGCTGCGCGTCTCCAGGTGGTCGAGCGTGCGGACAAAGTGTTCGTGGAGCACAAATGGCACGTAGAAACTGAGGGTGAGCGCGAGTCCAAGAGCCACCGGCCCGGCCAGTTCGACCGCCCACCGGCGGGCTGACCAGCCTCGGCGACGGCCACCGGCGATCACCAGCCAGGCCAGGGCCGGTGCGGACAGGGCACCATCGTAGTGGGCGAGCAGTGCCACCCCGATGCACAACGCCGCGCCCAGCAGGTAGCGCCGGGGCCGCTCGGCACCCTCGTAGAAACGCCAGCAGAGCCAGACAGCAGTGATCGAGAGCAGCATGATCACGCTCTGGTACTGCACAATTCGGCTGAAAGCGATCAGGAACCCGTCAATCGCCAGAGCGCAGGTTGCCACCAGCCCGGCCACGCTGCCCTCGCGCCCGCCGATCAGCCGACTGACCAGCACCCAGGCTCCCAGGATCACCGCCAGGCCAGCGACCGCAAAAGGCAAGCGGGCGATCCACTCCGTCACCACCCCGGTGATCACCAGCGACCCGGCGGGCAGCAGCGCCTCCACCGGCCCCTTCATATGCACAAAAAGAATGTCGGGCTGGCCGTAGCGAATGCCACGGGCCAACATCAGCACATACGCCTCATCACCCTGGAACTCCGCCGCACCCAAAAACGGCAGCCGCAGCCCGGCGGCGATCAGCAGCGCCGGGATGAGCCATCTGGCCTCGGCCTTCGCCCCCCGGCCCGCGTTCCCTAAGCGGGAGAGGGGACTGGGGGGTGAGGGGGCCAGCAGTCCTAGCAGACTCAGCCCGTCGGCGGCCAGGATGAGCTGCCACGCCTCCAGGGGACCGGGCAGGGCGTGCAGGGCCAGCACCAGAGGCGCGGCCACGCTCAACGCCCCGGCGATAGCCAGCAGCGTGCGCTCCAGCGGGTCACGCTCATCAGCGAAGATCGCCAGGGCGAGCAGGGCACCAGGCACGCCCAGGACGACCCACGCCGCCAGGCCGCGCCAGTCGGCGGGGAGCGCGGGGGTGAGGGCGACGAGGTGGACGAGGATCATAGCCGATAGCCGATAGCCGATAGCCGATGGCCGATAGCCGATGGCCGATAGCCGATAGCCGATAGCCGATGGCCGATAGCCGATAGCCGATGGCCGATGGCCGATAGCCGATAGCCGATAGCCGATGGCCGATAGCCGATAGCCGATAGCCGGAGGCTCACTTTTCTCGTGGCACCTTCGAGCGAGTCTCCCCTCGCCCCGTGAGGGAGAGGGGCCAGGGGTGAGGGTCTTCGTCCCATAAACAGCGTCAGCCCAACCAGCCCGGCCAGGGCCAGAGCGACAGCCCCGAGGGATGACCAGTTGGTAGAGAACATCCACGCCAGGCTCATCGGGTCGTACCAGGCCCAGACGCTCAGCGCCGCCCCGGTTCCGGCGACCAGGGCAGCGGGGCGCCAGGGCCGACCACGAGATCCAGCCGCGCCCAGCGCCCAGCGATCCAGCAGCCAAGCGGCCACACCGGCCAGGGATGCGCCAATGCCCAGCCAGAGGGCGCGCAGCAGGGCTACGCCGAGCGGCGTGCCCGCACCGGGCAGCGGCCAGACGATCAGCTCGCTGATGGCCACGCCGAGATCTCGCGGGTCGTGTGGGCCAGGCTGGAAGGTGGGACTGCTGAGGGTGAGCGCAGAGGCGGACGCGCCGGGGGGCAGCAGCAAACGATAGACCCGCCAGCCGGGCGCGGCGCTGAAGCGGGACGGCGGGACTCCCGGTGCGGCGACAGCGATCTGCCACGGGGCGTCCTGCGCTGGCTGCGCCTCGTGGTAGAGCCGTAGCAACAGTATGGCGCTGCCCAGGTATGCCCCCGGCAGACGTAGCTCGGCTGATGCGCGGGTCCAGCGCAGGCTCCCGCCGGTGCCTTGCTCGGCAGGGTACGCGCCGCTCACGCCATAGGCGTCGCCGGGCGCGCCAATGGACATCCTCCAGACTCGTGGCGTCAGAAGTATGCCTGCGATCAGTGCGGTTGTGACGGCGAGGATCAGCAGGGAGATAGCGGGGGCGATGATCGCCCGACGAAGCATAGGACACCCTTGGGTAATTGCAGATTGCAGATTGCGGCGCAGCGCGGGCATCCTACCACATATTTTCGCGTGGTATAGTAGTGGCAAACAACGCCACCGAAGCGATTAAGGACATTCTATGAACAACCGACTCTCCCGCCTGCGGGCGGCCCTGGCCGAGCGCGGGTTACCAGCGTTATTGGTGAGTGCGCCTGCCAACCGGCGCTATATCAGTGGGTTCAGCGGATCGAACGGTGCCCTGCTGATTACCGCCGAAGTGGCCATGCTCTTCACCGACGGGCGCTACGTCATCCAGGCCGGGCGGGAGTCCCCCGACTTCAGCCTGCGCGAGATCGTCAATCCTGGGCGCACCCTGGCCGACCTGCTGGCCGAGGCGGCTGTCGAACTGAACCTGCGGATGCTGAACTTCGAGGCAGCCCACATGAGCGTGGCTGAACACTACGCGCTCACCAAGGCCATGTTCGATACGCCGGTCGAGCTTGATCCGGCAGAGGGCGTTGTCGAGTCCCTGCGCGAGGTGAAGGACGATGGTGAGGTGGCTACGCTGCGCAAGGCCGTCGCGATCACCGACGCCGCGATCACAGCGGTGATCCCGCACCTGCGCCCAGAGATGAGCGAGCGCCAAGTGGCGTGGATGCTAGAGGTGGCAATGCGCGAGGGCGGTGCCGACGGAATCTCCTTCCCGATCATTGTGGCCGCCGGGCCGAACAGCGCCCTCCCCCACGCTCGTCCCAGCGCCGATCCCCTTGGCGTGGGGCGGCCCATTATCATCGACATGGGCGCGATGCTCGGTGGCTACCACGCCGACCTGAGCCGCACCATCTGTCTGGGCGAGCCAGACGCGCAGTTCTGGACGATCTACACGATTGTGTTGGATGCCCAGCGCCGCGCCCTGGCCGGGCTGCGGCCAGGGCTGCGCTGTAACGCGGCCGATGCCCTGGCCCGCGACCATATCACCGCAGCGGGCTACGGTGAGCAGTTCGGCCACGGGCTTGGCCACGGCGTCGGCCTAAACATCCACGAGGGGCCGTCGCTCCGGCGGGCCGCAGTGGGCCACGAACAGAACGGCCCGCGTCTCCAGGCGGGAAACGTGACGAGCGTTGAGCCGGGGATCTATCTGGAGGGGTGGGGCGGGGTGCGGATCGAGGATCTGGCCCTGATTACGGCCGATGGCTGCGAGGTACTTTCGACGGCGCATAAGCTGTAAGGCATGTTTCAGAATGGGCACACTCAGCTTTACCGTCTTGCGATGAGGCGATGAGACGATGAGGCGATACGGAGCGCCTCACCGCGTCATCGTTTCGTCGCTGAATTGTCACGCTAGATTGAAACATGCCTAAGGCAAGGTGTCAGGTGTCAGGTTTATAGTTGGTAGTGCGGGCTTCCAGCCTGCCGACGCGCATCTGGCGGGCGAGAAGCCCGCGCTCCTAACTGTCACGCTGAAACCTGGCACCTGAAAC
>CAIRFY010000144.1 GCA_903877945.1 uncultured Oscillochloris sp.
CGCGTCACCCCCTCACCCCCTCACCGCGTCACCCCCTCACCGCGTCACCGCGTCACCGCGTCACTCCCCCACCCCCACCCACAAGCACGATTCTTACACTGCCGGCCGGAATCTTGAAATCCATTATGCTATACTAGTCCCAGCCGTCGGTTGTCGCCTCGTTCATCGTGAGCGGCAGTGACACTCAGAGTTAGAGTTGACCTGTCATTCTGCTCCGCCTCAGCGAGCGCCGCCCTGAGATCAGCAGCGAACCATAGTGAGCGAGGGGAACCACCATGAGACTTGAGCGCTTCACAGAGAAGGCGCAGGATGCGTTTCAGGCCGCCCAGGAGATCATGCAGGAGCAGCATCACACGCAGCTCGATGTAGAGCATGTGTTCCTGGCGATGTTGCGTCAGCGCGACGGCCTGACCACCCGCGCCCTCCAGCGTTTGACTGTTGACCCCGAGACGGTGGCGGCGCGCGTCGAGCGCGAGCTTGAGAAGTCACCAAAGGTCTACGGGCAGTATGGGTTCGGCAACCAAGTCTATGTCACCCCACGCACACAGCGATTGGTGAAGCGGGCGGAGGAGGAAGCCAACCGTATGGGCGACCAGTATGTGGGCATTGACCACCTGCTGATCGCGATGGCTGGTGAGCGCGAGGGCGCGTCGGCCCGTATCCTCAATACCTTCAATATTGACCAGGAGCGTTTCTACGAGGTGTTGATGGAGATCCGTGGCTCGCAGCGATCAGACGACCCGAGCGCCGAGAGCCGCTACGAGATCCTGGAGAAGTACAGCACCGATCTGACCGAACTGGCGAAGAATGGTCAGCTTGACCCGGTCATTGGTCGTGAGGCTGAGATCACCCGCGTCATTCGCATCCTCTCGCGGCGCAGCAAGAATAACCCGGTACTCGTCGGCGAAACCGGCGTGGGCAAGACGGCGATTGCTGAGGGTTTGGCCCAGCGCATCAGTACGGGCGATGTGCCGCCTACCCTGCGCGACCGTAAGCTCCTGGCCCTCGATCTGGCCGGTATGGTGGCTGGCTCGAAATTTCGCGGCGAGTTTGAGGAGCGTCTGAAGGCGGTGATGGACGAGGTGCGGACGGCGAAGGGCAAGGTCATCCTCTTTATCGACGAACTGCATACGGTGGTTGGCGCGGGCGCGGCCGCCGGTAGCATCGACGCCTCGAACATGCTCAAGCCGGCGCTCTCGCGTGGCGATATGCAGGTGGTAGGTGCCACCACTATCGACGAGTACCGCAAGCATATCGAGAAGGACGCGGCTCTGGAGCGACGCTTCAGCCCGGTGTTCGTCGAGGAGCCGGATATCCCTACGACGGTGGAGATGCTGCGCGGCCTGCGCAAGCGCTATGAGGATCACCACCAGTTGACGATTAGCGACGAGGCGCTGACGGCGGCGGCCAATCTCTCTAGCCGCTATATCAACGACCGCTTTCTGCCGGACAAGGCGATTGACCTGATCGATGAGGCCAGCGCCAAGCTGCGCATTGACATCTTCGCGATGCCCCAGGTGCTCAAGGAAAAGGAAGCCGCCCTCAAGAAGCTCCAGCAGGATGAAGAGGACGCCGGGGCGCGCCGCGACTATGAGCAGGCGGCTATTCTGCGCGCTCAGTTCCTGGCCCTCCAACTGGATTTTGTCACCGGGCGCGATGCCTGGCTCAAGTCGGCTAATCTCGATGAGATTGTTGATGATGAGGACGTGGCCCAGATCGTCGCTAGTTGGACGGGCATACCGGTCAGCCGGATGTTGGAGACGGAGCGCGAGAAACTGAACGAGATGGAGGAGCGCCTTCACGAGCGGGTGATCGGCCAGCACGAGGCGATTGTCTCGCTCTCCGACACGATCCGCCGTGCCCGCAGCGGTCTGCGTGACCCGCGCCGCCCAATCGGCAGCTTTATTTTCGTCGGTCCCACCGGCGTCGGTAAGACCGAACTGGCTAAGGCTCTGGCCGAGTTCATGTTCGATAGCGAGGACGCCATGACCCGCGTTGACATGAGCGAGTTTCAGGAGCGCCACACGGTCAGCCGTTTGATCGGTGCGCCCCCTGGCTATGTGGGCTACGACGAGGGCGGCCAGATCACCGAGCAGATCCGCAGGCGACCGTACCAGGTGGTACTCTTCGACGAGATCGAGAAGGCGCACCCCGATGTGTTTAACGCCTTGCTCCAGGTTCTTGACGATGGTCGCCTGACCGATGGCCATGGCCGCACGGTAGATTTCCGCAACACGGTGATCATCATGACCAGCAACGCGGGCACTGAGCACCTGCGAAGCAGCGTGATCGGCTTCTCTGCGCCAGGTAAGGGTGGCGTGAGGCACGTGGATCTCAAGGAGGCTCGGCGCAAGGTGGACGAAGCTCTGCGTCAGGCGTTCCGCCCGGAGTTCCTCAACCGTGTGGACGAGATTGTCCTTTTCCACGAACTGAGCTTTGAAGACCTAACCCGGATCGTGGATCTCCAGGTCGGTGAACTGGTCGAGCGTCTGCGCGATCAGAAGATAGCCCTGACGATGACCCAGGCCGCACGTGAGCATCTGGTGAGCGAGGGGTACAATCCGGTGTACGGTGCCCGCCCGCTGCGCCGTACCGTGCAGCGCCTCTTAGAGACGCCGATCTCGCGTGAGCTGCTGCGTGGCGTGTTTAAGGAGGGCGATACGATCCAGGTTGATCTGGAGCAGGGCCAACTGGTTTTCCATCGCAGCGGCGTGCTGGAGATTGAAACCAAGCGGCCTGCGGAGCCACTTGGTGCCTGAGGCGTTCTTCGCGATCAAAAAAAGAGTTGAAAGAGCGATTGCACTCTTTCAACTCTTTTTTTGATCGCGAAGAGCAATAAAATCACACGCTACAGACGAGAATTATAAAATATATGTCATCTTGTCGATTGCAAAATCGTCATAATAGCAGTTTTGCGCAGAACACTGCCCTTCCCTGTGCAATAATCCCACTAGGGGTAGAATTATTGCTTACTAGACAAGCTTGAAAACTGCGGTATGCTATACGCTATACGCCTCTCGATGAGAGGCACCGCATTATCATAGTATTACTCTATCGAGATCGCCGTGATACTAATGCCTTCTCCATCAAACGCCGCATCATCGGAACAGTCTAGCAGCCAGGGGCGACGTCTACGTGAGGCGATGGCGGGCTGCGGGGCTTTTTTCGCGGTTGGCCGTCGCGAAGCTGATCCCCTGCCCATGCTGCGCGATCTGGCTGCCGATTGGTTGCACGCTGAGCGACTAGAGATTATTGTGCCCGCTGGCACTGGCACCCTCCATAGTGAGGAGCCGGGGCTGCTCTGTGGCCCGATTGTGATCGGTCGGCGAGTGATCGGTCGGATTGAGGTGCGTCGTAGCCGACCCTTCGATGCTGAGGATCACGCCTTGCTCGGTGCCCTCGGTCAGATCCTCGGCACGGTGCTTGAGCAGTCAACCCTGCAAAGCCAGCTTGATCAGTACGACCGCCAGGCTCAGGCTAACGCCGATACCCTCGACCGCCTCCTGAGCTTTGGTCGACGTATGGTGAGCGCCTCTACCGACCCGCTGCATCTGTCTATGGATCTGGTGACGCAGGTGCCGACAATGGTGACAGGCGAGCGGGCGAGTCTCCTGCTTATCCCCCACGACCGGCCCGATACGCCGATGCTCGTGCTGAGCAATGGGATGCAGACGAGTACCGAGCGCGCGCGTGAGGTGCGTGACAGCGGGCTGGCCGGGCTGGTACTCGGTTCGCGTGCTCCGATGATCATTGATGAGACGGATACCGATCATCGCTGGCTCACCCTCAAGACTCGCGAAAATGATGCGCGCACCCGCTGTGCTATGGCTGTGCCGCTAATCTGGGGCGAACAACTCCTCGGCGTCCTGACGGTGACGACAACGCAGACCCACCTCTTTGGCACATCTCATCTGAACCTGCTTGAACTGGTGGCAAGTCATATCTCCCTGGCTCTCCATACCGCGAGTGTGGATACCCACCTGACCTATGCGGGCAACACGTTCAACAATGCGCTCAGCGACCTAAGGCTCCTGCTGACCGAGGCCCGCGCTGGCGATGGTACTGCCCTTGATCGTATAGAGACGCTCCTGGGCCAGATCTCCACCGACCAGCGCTGTATGCGCGATAGGGTGTAGTGGTGAGATTTGTTGCAAAGTCACCCCCTGTCCCTCTCCCTCACGGGGAGAGGGGGCTGGGGGGTGAGGGCTGAGCGGCGGCAGACCCCTTATTCGAAAAGTATTGGCCCTAATACAACACCCGCCCCTCGCCGACTCGGCGGGTGATCTTGCGCTCATCGAGGTGTTCTAAGAAGCTCAGGGCGTACTTGCGTGAGCTGCCAAACTGGTCGCGCATCTGGCCGACGCTGACTCCGCCCTCGGCGGCGATGGTGGCGCGCACCCAGGCGAGAAGTTCGTCGTAGGTGTTAGGCAGAAAATAGACATCGGCGGCGACCCGCACGAGCATGCGGCGGTCGAGCGCCCATGCCAGCAGTTCGCCGTCGAGATCCGGCGCGGGCGGACTGTAGGGGGCGCGGGCCATCGCCGCCAGGGCCATGTCCAGATCGCGGCGGGCAGCGGCGGCGGGCTGGGCCACATGTCCAGTTAGCCAGACGCTCGTCTCGCTCTGGCCGATCAGCCCGCGCCGGACGGCTGCGGCAAGGAAGGCACCTACGGCACGCGGGTTCATGCGCAGGCGTTGGCGCAGATCCTCGCGTGGCACGCCCTCGCGTAACGGGTAGCGCCGGTGGTAGGCCCGCAGTGGCGGCAGCATCCGCTCTTCGAGCGTGCTCCAGCCAGCGGGAGTGATGATCTGGAGCGCAGGGCGCTCGCCGAGCGCCAGGACTTGACCACTGGCGAGCAGATCAGCGAGGGCGACCTCGGCTACCGCCTCGGACAGACCCACCTCGCGCCACAGTTCCGCCCACTCGCGGGGTGGCCCGTCACCGAGAGCCTGGAGTAATAGCTCATCCGGGGTTCCACGAGCGAGGATGTCCAGAGCGGACAGCACCTCGCTGCGGAAGCGGCGGTGGCGGGACGGGTGCGGATCAATCACCGTGCCACCGGCGACTGTCAGGCTGGGCGAGGCCACCCGCAGGATGCAGCGGTCGCCCCGTGTGACCAGAACCGGGCGCTCCAGACGCAACTGCGCCCAGCCAGTCGTCCCAGGGGCCAGCGCCTCGGCATCGAGCAGCGTCACCCGGCAGCGCGCCTCGGCAGCGCCGACAAACAAATCCAGACCGTCGTTCTGCTGGATGGGCTGCCGGGCATCGGTCAGCACGCGCAGGCGCAGATCAAGCATCATCGTGGGCGTGTGGGCACCGGGCAGGCTCAGCACATCGCCCCGGCTGATCTGGCTGTGGTGAACGCCGACCAGATTTACGGCCACCCGTGTGCCGGGCAAGGCACTCTCGCCGCGCTGCTTGTGAGTCTGGAGGCCACGGACGCGCCCGCGCAGCCCGGATGGCAGGATCTCTACATCCTGGCCCACTGCCAGAGGGCCGTCGATCAGAGTACCCGTCACCACCGTGCCAAACCCGCCGATGGTGAAGGCGCGATCAATTGACAGGCGCGGGACGCCCGCGTCGCCTGTGCGCGCCGGGGTCGCGTCAAGGACACGGTCGAGAGCGGCGCGCAGATCAGCGAGTCCCTGGCCACTACGGGCCGAAACCGCCACGATGGGCGCACCCGCCAGACTGGTACCCTTCAGCCGCGCAGTCACCTCCTCGCGCACTAGAGCCAGCCAATCGGCGTCCACCAGATCAACTTTGGTCAGGGCCACTACGCCGTGGGCGACGCCGAGTACATCGAGGATGGCTAGATGCTCGACCGTCTGCGGCATCATGGCCTCATCGGCGGCGACCACCAGGAGCGCAGCATCGATCCCGCCAATGCCAGCGAGCATATTTTTGATAAATCGCTCGTGGCCAGGTACATCCACCAGGCTCACGCTGCGACCGCTCGGCAGGGCCATCCATGCGAATCCGAGGTCAATCGTCATCTCGCGACGTTGCTCTTCGGCCAGGCGGTCGGGGTCGATCCCGGTTAGTGCCTTCACAAGTGTAGACTTGCCATGATCGACGTGGCCGGCGGTTCCAATGACATACATAGGGTATAGGTGATTAGACAAGGTTTCAGCTTTACAGTGTGGCGATGAGGCGAGGATGCGACGAGGCGATGCTATCGCATCCTCGCGCCCTCGCGTCTCCGCCACACTGTAAAGCTGTTCTGAACCATGTCTTAGGCATGTTTTAGAATGGGCACATTCAGCTTTACAGTCTTGCGATGA
>CAIRFY010000145.1 GCA_903877945.1 uncultured Oscillochloris sp.
ATCCAGATTGACAATTCAGCGACGAAACGATGACGCGGTGAGGCGCTCCGTATCGCCTCATCACCTCATCGCCTCGTCGCAAGACTGTAAAGCTGAATGTGCCCATTTTGAAACATGCCTAATTGTTCGTATCGATCCGCACGAGCCGCTCCCTATGACGACCCTTCAGTCCCCTCCGACCTTCAGCGGCCACGAAACCTTCGCACTACGCGGCGGCTGGCTCAAAAAGGCGTTCGATCTGCTCATAGCCGATTATCCTGACCTCTTTAGTCGCGAGGACGCCTTTGTTCTGCTTGGGGTGGGCAAGAATATGGCGTCCTCGATCCGCTTCTGGGGCCGGGTCTGCGGGGTCTTTGAGCGCGATGAGTCCGGTAGCTACAGGCCCACCCTCCTCGGTCGCTCCTTGCTCAGCGACGATGGCTGGGATCCCTATCTCGTCACCCCAGCCGCACGCTGGCTGCTGCACTGGCACGTCGCGGCCCGGCCCGACGCCGCGTTTACCTGGTTCTACACGTTCAATATCCTGCGTGGCGGCGAATGTAGCCCCCTTCAGCTCTCCGCACAGATCCAGACATATGTGGGCGAGCATGGCGGGAAGGTTCCCTCTGACGCCACGATTAAGCGCGATGTGGAATGCTTGTTCCATACCTATACGCCGCCCGACGCCCGCCGTCTCGCTGCTGGGGTTGAGGATGCGCTTGCTTGTCCCCTGAGCAGTCTGGGCCTGCTGCGCCAGAGCCCCGGTCAGCGCAGTTACTACCTTGCCAGTGGCCCCCAGCCGAGCCTTCCTGATACCCTCGTAGCGTGGGCTATCCTCACGTTTGTGCGAGATAGTGGTCAGAGTACCGCTGCGTTCAATGATCTCGCCTACAGCCTCGGATCCCCCGGTCGCGTCTTCCGATTCGATGAGGATGGACTGCTGAGCCGACTGATGACTCTGTCTGACCTCACCGATGGACAGTTGGTTTATAACGACCAAGCTGGTATCCGGCAGGTCTACTGGAACGGTGGCGACGGGAATGATCTCGCGAACGCCCTGCTGCACCGCACCTTCGAGGATATGCGATGACCACCCCGCTTGCTCCCCTGCCCGTTGAGGCTCGCTACACGCGCTCAGTTCACCTCCAGCGCGACTTCGGCAACCGCGCCAGCTTGGTGGGCTACCAGGTGACGCCCTTGGTCATCCAGACTATCGAGCGGATTATGGCGGCGCTTGATCTCACTGCAACTGGCCGTGCCTTTACGCTCATTGGGCCGTATGGGGCCGGGAAGTCGGCCTTTGGCGTTTTCCTTGCGCATTTCCTGAGTTCTCCAGAGTCGAGCAGACGAAAACTTGTACAGGATCATGCCTCCCAGGATCTTCCGCAGCGGCCAATCTACAAAGGGCGCATGCTCCTCCCCATCCTGGTGAGTGGAAATAATAGCTCGCTGCGCATTGCGGTGCTACGTGCGGCACAGAACGCACTGACAAGCTCCTCGAAGCTCAGTGCTGCTTCTGGCTCTCTGCTTACAGATCTCGCTCTTGCCGCCGCAGATCCAGAGGTTGACCCGCAGCGTGTCACCGATTTGATCGAGCGCACTTCAGATGTTGCGGGTGACGGAAAAACCTACAGCGGTGCATTGCTCGTGATCGATGAGCTTGGTCAGTTCCTTGATTACGCCGCCCGCCACGATCAGCGCGATCTCTTTGTGCTTCAGACCCTCGCCGAGATGGCGGCACGCAGTCGGCGTACCTCCTTCGTCTTTGTGACGATTCTGCACCAGTCGTTCGACCGCTACATCGGCACGGCGGGTGCGACGAAGCGGGCTGAATGGCGCAAGGTGCAGGGCCGTTTTATCGATCTGCCCTTCCTTGAACCCGACAGCCAGATTATGCGGATGGTCGGGCGGGCGCTCTGCTCAACTGATGATCGTGACGCTGCGCAGCGGGACTCGTGGGCTACACAGGTTGCCCCGCAAGCCGATACGCTTGGCCTTCGCCCGGCAGACATCGCTCCTGATGAATGGGCGAAGCTTGTTGCCCAGTCGTACCCGCTCCACCCGACCGTGTTGGTGGTCCTACCAACGCTCTTCCGTCAGCTTGCCCAGAATGAGCGCTCGCTGTTCGCATTCCTCACCGCACAGGAACCCTGGAGTCTTCCCGAGTTTCTCCTAAACCTTCCCCCTCACACCGACGGCGTGCTCCCGATGTACCAACTGCCGCATCTGTACGCCTATGTCGAAGCAACCCTGGGGTCAAGTCTCTTCGGGCGGGCACGTGGGCGGCGGTGGGCTGAACTGGCGGCGCTGCGTGAGCGTCTGCCGGATCTCGCCCCGCTCGCTGTCGATGTGCTGACGGTGATCGGCGTCCTTGGCGCACTCGCTCAGCAGCGCGGTTTGCGGGCGAGCGGGGAACACATTGCCTTTGCTCTTCGCGAGAATACGAACGATGGCGATGTCGCTGCGACGCTCGATGTTCTCCAGAGCAAGCGGTTTATTATCTACCGCAAGTACCGCCAGAGTTATGTACTCTGGGAGGGTAGCGACCTCGATCTCGACGGGCTGATCGAGGCCGCACGCCGGATTATTGGCGACCAGGCCAGCCTCGTGCGCTTACTTCAGCAGCAGGCTGCCCCCACGCCCGTGATTGCGAACCGTCACAGCTTTCGTACTGGCTCGTTACGTCATTTCACTGCTCATTTCTGTGATGCAGCCGATCTGCCGAACGACAATTTGCCTCCCACAGATTCCGATGGTGACGTGCGTTACATCGTGCCAGTCGATGATGAGGCGCTTGAGCGGGCAAGGCGTTGGGCCGAAGATCGCACACGAATCGATCAGCCCTGGCTGATCATCGTCCTGCCGCAGCGCGTTGACGTCCTACGGGATTTGTTGCTTGATGTGGCCGCGCTGCGCCACGTTCTCGCTACTGAACCCGAGCTAGAGCATGACCGCGCCGCCCGCATTGAGCTAACGGCACGCCTTGATGAAGCCAGCCAGATTCTTGATCAGGCCATTGGTGAGATTTATGGGCCGGGTGAAAGCCGTTGGTATTGGCGCGCTACGGCACATCACGTTTCTAACGAGAAGCAGCTTGATGAATTGCTGTCGCGGGCCTGCGAGGAAACCTACCACTCTGCGCCTCAGATTTGGAATGAACTGATCGTGCGGCGTACCCTCTCGTCGGCGGCCACCAAAGCCCGGCGTAATCTGGTCGAGGCGATGATGGATCGCGCCCACGAAGAACTGCTCGGACTGACCGGCTATCCGCCAGAGCGCGCCATTTATGAGAGCGTGCTGCTGAGAAGCGGCATTCATCGCCAGGATAATGATGGAGTCTGGCGCTTCGGCCCGCCAACCACCCGCAGCATGTGTATCGCGCCGACATGGGAGGCGATCCAGGCTTTTATTGAAAGCAGCGCAGGCTCGGCTCGCCTGATAGGCGAGCTCTATACCCAACTGGCGGCTCCGCCGTATGGTATCAAGACTGGTCTGATACCGCTCCTCTTTATGGCCGTCTATGTGGCGAATGCCGGTCAGATTGCTCTCTACGAGCATGGCAACTATGTACCCGTGCCGGACATGGCGATCTTTGAGCGATTTCTCCGCAACCACGGCAATTTCAGCATCCGCTATAGCCAGGTGAGCGGTATTCGAGTTGCGGTGTACGAGCGGGTGGCCCGCGCCTTTGCGCCAAAAGCCTTGTTGAAGGATGGGCAGCTTGCAATTAACGATGCGGTGACTCCATTGCTTCGTTTTGCCACAAAGCTCCCTGCCTATAGCAAAACCACTCGCCGAATTAGCGTACAGGCGCAATCTATTCGGCGGGAAATGCTCGAATCCCGAGCGCCTGATGAACTCCTCTTTGAGCGTCTCCCGCACGCGTGCGAACTCCCGCCCTTCACTGCCAACGACGCCAAAGATGACGATCACTTCGAGCGGTTCTTTGCGGCGCTTCGCTCTGGATTAGACGAGTTGCAAGATGCCTACCGGAAACTGGTCGCCGAGGTACGTGAGCAGATTCGCCAAGCTTTTGGGGGCTTGTCTCTCGATAGCCCAGAGCTACGAACTGAACTGACCACCCGCTACCACCAGATTGCGGCTGAAACCAGCGATACGCAACTGCGCGCACTGGGCGTGCGCCTTGAGAACGCCGGACCAGACGATGCCTGGGTCGAGAGCGTCGCTGCTCTCGTGGCACGTAAGCCCCTCAACACCTGGCAGGATGCCGACATAAAAATGTTTGAGACGCTGATCTCCGACCTTGGCCGTCGCTTCAAGCTGGTGGAACAAGTTTCTGTGATACGTCGCGTGCTACCGCCCGAAACCCCCGTGCTGCGCGTAGGCATCGCAGATGCCCAGCGGGAGCGGAGTGTGGTTGTCCATACGAACGGCTATGCAACAGACCATAACTCCATGCGAAAAAAGTTACTCAAATTCCTTGCGGAAGATGGCATCCTGACCCGCGAGCAGCAGATATTTGAGATCGCCAACGTCCTGCACACGCTCCTAGAAGAGCCAACCGCACCATCGACCCCGGAACCCTCCCGCGAGGAGTACACTACCTCACATTGATTCCGACTAGTACTACAGTTGTAGTTTGAATCACCCCCCCTAGCCCCCCCGCAAGCGGGGGGGGACAATGCATTG
>CAIRFY010000146.1 GCA_903877945.1 uncultured Oscillochloris sp.
GCAGACTCTGCCGCACGCCATCGTGCAACTCTGCCGCGATGCGCCGCCGCTCATGTTCCACCGCCGCAAGGTTGGCCGAGAGGCTGGCCGAGATCTGCGCCGACTGGCTCACGGCCTCGCGGAGCGCCTGGGTCAGCCGGAGCGCTACGCCGCCGCCGATGACGGTGGTGGACAGGGCCAGATGCCGGGCGAGGGCGGCGGCCGCCAGTTCGGCCAGTTGGCTGAGCATCGCCAGGTCATCGGTATCAAGGTGGTGATTGCCCGCCGTGCGCTCCAGGTGGATCACGCCGATCTGTCGCCCCTCCCACTGGAGGGGCACCCCGATCACCAGCGGGCAGTCGCCGCCGGCGCAGAAGCGCTGGCGCGCCTCGTCATCACGGGCACAATCAACAATCAGCGGTAGCGTCTGCTGAAGCAGGTGTACCGCCAGACGAGTCTCATCGAGCGCACTCTCTGGCTGCACAGAATCTTCCGAGTCGATGCTCACGGCAATCACCGTCTCGCTGACCTGATTGACGACATAGAGTGACCCACGCTCTGCCCCAAGGAGCGCACAGGCATGGGTCAGCAGGATGGTCGGCAGGGTAGGCTCGCCCATATGGGCGAGCATACCAGAGGCGGCACGAGCGAGCGAGCGCTGGCGGGTGATCCGGCGTGCGCTGGCAGTGTCGGGAAGCCTTGGAAGAATCAGGGCGTCATTGCCCCCTGGACATTCGTTGTCTATACCGCCACCTTCGTTCCATAGAGCTGCGCGCCCAGCGCGGTCAGCAGATCAAGCCCCTTCACCTCGTGCGGCAGCAGAGGGATGCTCAGTACTGGCGCGGCGAAGCGTGCGGGCAACTCGGCCAGGTAGCGCGCCTGCATCGCCCGCCGCGTCCGTCCAAAGGGCGTGGCGTCGGCCTCGGGCGGCAGCACGTAGTTCGCCACCACCAGGCCCGGACGCAGCCCGAGCGTGGCCAGTTCGTCCGCCGCCCGTGCCGCCTCTAGAATCGGCGTGGCCTCCGGGTAGAGCACGAAGGCGAAGGTGCTTTGGCGCGGGTCGCGCATCATGGCGATCACCCCGGCGAAGCGCGCCTTGGCCACATCGTCGGCCACCGCGCCGTCTACACTGGCGAAGACCTTCACGTCCAGTTGCTGGCTCCAGTCCATCGGTAACTCTAGCATACGCAGGGTGTGGCCGGTGGGTGCCGTGTCGAAAACAATCACGTCCCAGTCATCCTGGGCGGCGTAGTCAATGAACAGATCGAAGGCGGCGATCTCCTCGGTGCAGGGCGAGTCCAGCTCCTCCTGCATCACGGCGATGGACTCGGCGCTACGACCACGGGCGCGGGCGTCGGCGAGAATGCGCGCCTTGTAGGCCGCGCCGGCAGCCTGCGGGTCGATCTTCGTCACCGAGAGGTTGGGCACGCCCGGCACCGGGGCGACTGCGTCGCCCACCGGCACACCCAGCACATCGCCCAGGTGCGCCGCCGGGTCGGTGGTGAGCAGCAGGGTGCGGAACCCCTGGCGAGCCAGCCAGACCGCCGTGACGCACGAGGCGACGGTTTTGCCCACGCCGCCCTTACCAGCGAAGAAGATTGTGCGCCGCCCGGCGTCGGGCAACAGGCGCGGCAGAATGGCGTCGAGGTCGTTGTTTGTATCCTCACCCCCTGCCCCTCTCCCAGCGGGAGAGGAGAGATCAGACACCCTCTCCCCCTGGGAGAGGGCTGGGGTGAGGGGATCCGTCGCATCCCCAGCGAAGAGCAGCCCGGCCACCGCACGCAGCCGTTCTACACCCGTGATCTCCCCGGAGAGCAGCGGCATCTGCTGGGTGGGCAGCGGCAGTTCGCGGGCGATCTGGGCCAGATAGCCCATCTGCATCGTGCGGCGGGCCGCGAAGAGCGGATTCCCCGCTTCCTCGGCGGGGACGACCCCGTTGACAATCAGATCCTGGCTCGTGATACCCAGCGTGTGCAGTTCATCCATCGCCCGGCGCGTCTCGCGCAGCGAGGTCGCCTCGGGCTGAAGCACGAAGGTGAAGGTGGTCGCGGCGGGGTCGCGCATAATCGCGACGGCGCGCTCATACTTGTGCTTGGCGTCCTGGATGGCGGCCGTCGGGCCGATACACGTCTGACCGCTGCCCTGCTCGGCCGCGTCGATGCTGCGCGTCCACTCGACCGGCAGCGCGATCAGGCGCAGGGTGTGGCCGGTGGGCGCGGTATCGAAGATCACGACCTCGAAGACCCCGCCGCCATCAGATGGCACGTCGATAAAGTCGGTGAAGCGGTCGAAGGCGGCTACCTCAGCCGTGCAGGGGCCGCTCATCTGCTCCTCCATCACCGTCACAATCTGCGGCGGGAAGGCGGCGCGGATGGGTTCCATCGCGTGATCGATGTACTCGGCGGTCGCCTGGTCGGCGTCGATCTCCATCGCAAAGAGGTTAGGCACCCCGACGATTGGCGTGATCGCGTGGCCAATCGGCTGCCCGAAGACATCACTCAGATTTGAGGCCGGATCGGTGGTGACAATCAGGGTGCGCCGACCGGCGTCGGCGTGATAGACGGCGGTCGTGCAGGCCATGCTGGTCTTGCCCACGCCACCCTTGCCCGAGAAGAAGCGAAAGTGGGTCATGCCGCGCCACCTTCCAGGGCGGCCTCAAGCTCGACACGGGACGGGTAGGTGCCGCTCTTGATCACGACGCCGCGCACAGCAGTGATCGGCAGAGCCGCAATGTTCTGGGCGCGCACCAGGCGCATCACCTCGGCGTTGGCGAGGAATGCCTGAGGATTACCGACCATCTGGTAGCGCTCGACGTGTAAGCCACGCGCCTTGAGGTCGAGTACCAGTTCGTTGGTATCAAGCAGAGACTGGTCAATAGCCGGGCCGCAGAGGCCGGTCGGGCAGCACATGGGCGGGTCGTAGAAGGCCACATCGGCCTGGGCCGGGGCGGCGGGGCGAGTATCGAGCAGGGAAATTGTGTTCATGGACGTTTTACCTTGTGTGAAGATACTGCAACACAGATTGAACTATCAGTGTGACGAATGGGCGAACCCACAGGCCCGCCCGAACAGGTGACTCTAGCGACTCGTGACGCGGATCGTATCGGCGAGAATGACCCCATCCTGCGGGCCACAAACCGTGCGGCGCGGCTGGATGCGCGCCGGATCGAAGAAGGTGCCGAAGGCGGTATTCAGCGTGGCGAAGGCGGCGCGGTTAAGCGAGTAGTAGATCCAGCGGGCGTCCACCGCATCACGCTCAACATCCACCAGCCCGGCCTTGCGCAGGACGCTGAGATGGTGCGAGATCAGGTTGGGTGCCATGTCAAGGTAATCGCCCAGTTCGCAATTGCACTGTACGCCTTCCATCAGTAAATTGAGGATCTGTAGACGCCGAGGCTCTGCGAGTACCTTCAACCATGCAGCAAGTTGTTGGGTATCAGATGGCGCGATCATCATTGGTGGGGTTTCTCAAAAGAAGTTCAATGACCGTTGAATTATATCCACCCGCAGGTGCTTTGTCAAGAACCAACGCACCCTCCTCAGGGCATGTGCAAAGTCGTGTGGTCGCCGGACAGCCCTCACCCCCCAGCCCCCTCTCCCTGAACGGGAGAGGGGGAGCCGAGCGCATCCTGATGAAGAAACTCCCCTCTCCCCGTGAGGGAGAGGGGCAGGGGGTGA
>CAIRFY010000147.1 GCA_903877945.1 uncultured Oscillochloris sp.
CTCGGGCTTTCGTGGCTGAGCGTGCTGGCAATCATCGGCCTGCTCGGCTACCTTGGCGCGGGGCTGCGCCTGGCTCTGCTGTGCGTGGGCGGGTTGCTGCTGGCTGGCCTGTTTGGGCTTTGGGAGCCGAGCATGCAGACGTTGGCGCTGATGAACTGTGCGGTGGGCCTGTCGCTGCTGTGCGGTATTCCGCTCGGCATCGCCGCTGGGCTTAGTCCGCAATTTGAGCGCCGCCTGCGCCCGCTGCTCGACGCAATGCAGACCATGCCCGCCTTTGTCTACCTGGCCCCGGTGCTGCTCTTCTTTGGGATTGCACGGGCACCGGCGGTGGTAGCTACCCTGATCTACGCCCTACCGCCGATCATCCGCCTGACCAGCCTGGGCATCCGTCAGGCCGACCCGGCCGCCGTCGAGGCGGCGCGGGCCTTTGGTGCCACCCCGCGCCAGTTGCTGCTACGTGTCCAAATGCCCCTGGCCCTGCCGGAGATCATGGCCGGGGTGAACCAGACGATCATGATGGCCCTGGGCATGGTGGTCATTGCGGCGATGATCGGCGCGGGCGGGCTTGGCCGCGAAGTACTGGTGGCGCTCCAGCGCCTGAACGTGGGTCAAGCTCTGGAGGCCGGGCTGGTGATCGTCGCCTTGGCAATCACCCTCGACCGGCTGAGCGCCGCCCTGGGCACGATCGACCTAGCCGTCCCGCCCAAGACGGGCCGACGCGACTTCCTGGCGATCTGGCCGGTCAACGCCCTCGCCACGCGCCAGGCTCATTCGGCCCGCGCCCAGGATCTGCGGCGCTTCGCCCGAGCAATCAACGCCGCCGCGCTGCTGATCATCATCGTCGTGGCTGACGTGGCCCTACTCCACCTGGGTCGCTTCCCTGCGGACTGGCGGATCTCGCTGCGTGAACCAGCCAACGCCGCTGTGGCCTGGGCACGCGACAACCTCTACCAAATCGGCGGGCTGCCGATTGGCACCGGCCCGCTCAGCGATGCGCTGACCATCTACCTGCTCAACCCAGGGCGCAACCTGCTGCTCGACTGGCTGCCCTGGCCCGCCGTAATCCTGGCCGTTGCCGGGGTTGGCTATGCGGCAGGCAAGTGGCGTCTGGCCGCAATCTGCGCCAGCGGGATGCTGCTGATCGGCCTGCTGGGCATGTGGACGCCGAGTATGGACACCCTCAGCCAAGTCCTGATCAGCGTCTTGATCAGTGTCCTGATCGCCGTACCCCTCGGGATACTCTCATCGCAGAGTCCGGTCACACGGGCGGTGCTGCGCCCCATCCTCGACTTCTTCCAGACGATCCCGGCCTTTGTCTACCTCGTGCCGGTGATCATGCTCGTGAATATCGGTCGGGTACCGGGGCTGATCGCCGCCGTACTCTACGCCGTGCCGCCCGGTATGAAACTCACCGAGCTTGGCCTCAGCCAAGTGCCCGCCGAAACGGTGGAGGTGGCCCGCGCCTTCGGCGCGACCCGCGCTCAGACCATGCTGCGGGTGCAGTTGCCCCTGGCTCTGCCAGCGATCATGCTCGCCGTCAACCAGATGATTATGATGGTACTGGCAATGGTGATCATCGCCGGGCTAGTGGGCGGTGCCGGACTCGGCCTGGAGGTGGTCATTGGTCTAGGCAAAAACCAGACCGGGCGCGGGATCGAGTCGGGCCTGGCGATTGTGATTATCGCAATCATCCTTGACCGGATCACCCAGGCGTGGGCGACGTATGGGGAGAGGTAGGGTAACGCGCCCTCACCCCCCAACCCCCTCTCCCTGAGCGGGAGAGGGGGAGTCGGAAGCGTCCTTTTGCAGAATCTTTCCTCTCTCCATAAGGGCATATAGCAATCCTAAATTGGTTATGAAAAGGAGTCGAGCCTTTAGGCGGTCTTATCCGGCTAAAGCCTTGACTCCACACAACAACCCCAAGAGGATTGCTATATTACTACAGTTGTAGTTTGAATCACCCCCCCTAGCCCCCCCGCACGCGGAGGGGAACAATGCATTGGTTCCC
>CAIRFY010000148.1 GCA_903877945.1 uncultured Oscillochloris sp.
TATCGGCTATCGGCTATCGGCTATCGGCTATCGGCTATCGGCTATCGGCTATCGGCTATCGGCTATCGGCTATCGGCTATCGGCTATCGGCTATTGGCTATCGGCTATCGGCTATGAAAAGGGGGCACGCGCTAATGAACGACGACGAACTCACCGCCCTGGCCACTGATCTGCGCGCCCTTCGCGCACGCTGGGGCGAAGCCGCCGCACGCGCCGCCCTCGCTGATAACGATGCTCTCTCGCCTGACCAGCGCGCCCGCGTCGAGGCGCTGGTCTTCGGCACGCCCGCCGCCCCCGCCCCCGGCGGACTCGCGGTGGCTGGCAACGCCGAGACAGTACAGCAGATCAATGTCGCCGCTGGCGGCAATGTAGGGCTGGCGGTGGCCACACTCCACCTCTTTTTCGGTGTACACCCCCCCGATGACGCTGAGGCATTGCTCCGAGCCTATCTCGACGCACTCTGTGAGCGCTACCGCCCCCTCGCCCTCAGCCGCCTGCTCCTCCGAGAGCGGGGCGGCGATGAGCGAACCACTGCTCCGGCGATGCCCCTCCGCTCGGTCTATACCGCCCTCGCCACCGATGCCTATCTTCCCCGCGAGCGTTTCTCGCTTTCAGCCAAAGATCTCGATGCAGCAATCACCGCTGCCAACCCCGAGCAGGTGCCCCCTGACCGACTCCGCCTCCCCGTGGCTGACCTTGATGAACTACGTGAGGTCGCTACATCGCTGTGCGCTGCCCATGCAGACGCCCGCCCTCGTGCGCTGCGCGATCTCTGGTCTAGCCTGCGCGACGCCACCCCACGCGCCGCAGCGAACCGCACGAAGGACGCTCGTTACGTTGGCCAGTGGTATGAGCCAGAACTGGCGGTTGAGGCCATAGCCGCCCCACGCGCACGCCTTATCCTGCTCGGCGACCCCGGATCGGGCAAGTCTACCGTGCTGCGCTATCTGGTCGTCTGCATCGCTGAGGCTTTGCTCGCTGGGCAAACCACCGGCCCAACTGACCTGAAAGGCTGGGGGGATCTACGGCTCCCTGTGCCGATCTTCTGTCCGCTCGGGCCAGTCGCAAAAGACCTGGACGATGATCCAGCCCACGATCTCGATCATCTTGTTGGCACAATCCTGCGAAGTGTTGCGGGCGCTGGCGGCTTGCGCAAAGGACTTCAGCCTTCATTGGTCCGCTCCTGGATCAGCGGCGGCGTCCTGCTTTGCTTCGATGGACTCGATGAGGTGTCGGGAGCGATTGAGCCGACCCGCGCAGGCGATATGAGCCGACGCGAACGGGTGTCCACCGCCATCCACCGGCTGGCCCAGGAGGTCGGTGACTCGCGGGTGGTGGTTACATGCCGCACCCGCCCCTACGAACAGGATCGGGCATGGCAGTTCCCTCCCCACTGGCAGGTGCGCCGCATCGCTCCCTTTGCCTTCGGCCAGGTGCGTTTCTTCGTCGATGCGTGGTATGCCCAGAGTTGCACCGCCCCCGGAGCCAAGTTCTCTCCCACGGAGAGTGGAACAAAGGCTTCCGCGTTGCTTGCAGCCATCCCAGGTAAGCCGGGCCTGCAGGCCATCTGCGAGTCGCCCCTGCTGCTCACGATGGTGGTGCTACTCCACTACAACCAGAAGCAGTTACCTGATGAGCGGGCCGAGGTCTATGAGGAGTTGGTGGGCCTGCTGCTTGACCGCTGGGAGTGGGTGCGCTCTAGCGAGCGCGAGCCGGGGCGTCTTGTGCCGTTCGGCGAGCGCCTGGAACTGCCCCAGGTGCGTGTCCGTGACCTGCGCTCAGCACTCAATCAGATCGCGTATGTCGCTCACTGCAGCGCTCAGGATGGTCGCGGTGTGATCGCCGAACACCTTGTCTACGACCTGCTGGAGCCACGCTTCCGCATTGCGATCAGCCCTGAACGGCCCGAACTGGTCAAGAAATACGCCTGGGTTGAGAAGGTCGAGATGTTCCTCTCACTGCTGGTAGATGAAAGTGGGCTGCTCCAGCCGGACGGCGACGGCAGCTATGTGCTGCCCCACCTGACCTTCGAGGAATATTTGGCAGCATGCTATCTGGCTGAGCAGCAGTACGAGGGACTCCAGATGGCGCATACATCCTGGATTACAGGTGGCGACCGTTGGCGCGAACCGCTGCTGCTGCTGATGGGTTGCCTGCGCCGCGAGAATAAGCACGGCGAAGCCAAGCACTGGCTGGATCTGCTCCTTGACCCAGTAATTGGTACAACGGAGAAAACGCTAGCCCAGCGCCAACGCGATGCTGTCCTGACAGCAGCATGCTATGCTGACCTAGGTGGGCGGCGCTACCTGTTGCACCACCAGCACCCGACAAAGGTTGCAGATATCGAGTCTCGCCTCTGCACTGCATTGCGCAATGCCCTGGAGCAGCCAGCCACCGAGACGTTGCTCCCCCTACGGATCGAGGCGGGCGCGGCCCTCGGTCGGCTAGGAGACCCGCGCTTCCCCGTCGAACCCGACGACTGGCGGCGCGA
>CAIRFY010000149.1 GCA_903877945.1 uncultured Oscillochloris sp.
AAGATATTTACAACTGTAGTAATAGCCAATAGGCCCGCATCATGGACTACTTATAGCAATCCTACATAGGTTGTGAAGAGGAGTCAAGCCTTTAGGCGGCGCGCTCCGGCTAAAGCCTCGACTCCATGCGACAACTCTCATAGGATTGCTATACTTTAGCCAGGGCGACGACGGTTCTCACCGTGCGCCGCCCTGGCTCACTAGCCCCATCCCGACGTTCGGCCCATGCGGCCTACTGGCGGGGAGAGGGGCGGTTTGTCTTCGGCTCCACCGCACACGGCGATGGAGCCAGGAACCGGCCTGTCATTCTCCCGCTGGGGCCGCACCGCCGCCCGTGAGCGAGCGGATCCTCTTGGCCCCGGCGACCCGTCGAATGATTGGCGACCCGCAACCCCCTATTGTTGTTGCGGTTGCGCGCGTTGTTGTTGTTGTTGCGGTACGCCCCGCGCACGTTCCACGGCGGAAGACCCTCCCGCCGCGCCACCGATGTGGTGGGTCGGCCGGTCCCTCTATACCTACGGCCCGGAGGCCGGGGATAGCTCACTCACGGGCGCGCAGCCAGCCGCCCAGCAGGCGACCGATCTCGACACTGCGCCGTGCGCCCTCTTCGTACTGTTTAAAGGAAAGCGCCTGAAGATCGCGGGCAAGCCGCAGGAGCAGGCGCAGTTCGGCCAGGGCGACATCGGCCTGGCGTAGAATGTGGACGGTCTCCTCGGGTGATTTGGCGGCCGCAATCAGGGCGTTCTGAAACGCGAAGGCCGCCTCTGGGATACGCCGGGCCAGTCCGCCGCGATGCTCACGTGGCATCTTTGCGGCCAGCGGAAGCAGCCAGCGCACGAAATCATAGGTCTGGCTGAAGATGGGAGACTCGCTGCTCATCGGGCGTGCTCCACGGTGAACGGGTGTGCGCGCAGCAGCCGCGAGCGCAGCCGGTAGGTGTCGGCGTGCTTGGCGTGGGCGATCCAACTGCGGATGGAGGCCCGCAGCCGATCCGCTGGGAGCAGGCCCGTGCGATAGTCCCGCTGTTGCCGCCGCAGCCGCTGTACAAATAGACGCACATTGCCGCGCCGGAGGCGGCGGTGATCGCGGAACAGCCGGTAGCCGACAAACTCCACGCCCTCGTCGGCAGCGTAGATCCGTGTCTTCCTGGGATGCAGGGTCAGCCGAAGCTGAGCAGCGCGTTCGTGGAGCGCTGCCAGGGCTGTATGGAGGGTTGGCGTGGCGTCCGCGAAGATCAGAAGGTCGTCGCAGTAACGCACGTGGGGCAGGCGTAGTTCGCGCTGGATGAGCGTGTCTACGCTGTTCAGATAGACATTCGCCCAGAACTGGCTGGTCAGGTTGCCGATGGGCAGGCCACGCGGGCGCAGCGCGGCGAAGAGATCATCGCCGGGGAAGAGTTTCAGCGTGTACTCGCTGGACAGAATACCGTCGCCGCTGGCCATAATGCGTCGGCACAGGTCGAGTGTGCGCCGACAGGCGATATGGCGGGAGAGCATGCCATTCAGGACGCCGTGGTCAATGGACGGAAAAAACTGGGCTACGTCTGCCTTGAGCACATACGAGTGCTGACGCAGCAATGCCTGGGCGTGATCGGCAGCGGCGTGGGTGCCTTTGCCGACCCGGCAGGCGTAGGATGCGTTCGAGAAACGGGCATCGAAGATTGGTTCGATCACCCGTACCAGAGCGTGATGAACGACCCGGTCGCGGAAGGGGGCCGCGCTGATCTTACGGCGCTTCGGCTCGCGGATGTAGAAAGATCGGTAGCGCCCCGGTCGGTAGCTCCCCTCGCGGAGTTGCCGCTCTAGGCTCAGCAGGTTGGACTCCAGGTGGCGCTCGAAGGCGGCCACATCCGAACGCCGTCGCTTGCCGCGCCGCGCCGCTTCCCACGCGGCGTGCAGATTCTCGAAGCTGGCGATCTGCGGGAACAGGTTGTTGAAGCTCTTGGGCATTCGCACCTCACGCAAGATTTCAGATTTCAGATTTCAGATTGCCGATGTCGCAATCCTCGCCCCTACCCCCGCAAAAAAATCGCGATTCCGAACACAGAAGTCCGAACACAGGATTCAGGATTCAGGACACAGAACCGGGCAGAGGAGAACGACTGGCGACCCGCAACCCCCTATTGTGGAAGCGGTTGCGCGCGTTGTCGTCGCCGTCGCGGAACGCCCCGCGCACGAGTTTTTGCTCGAAATACCACGAACCACCACGCCAAATGCGTGACACATCTTGCTCCAGATAGGCTTCCGTCCACTCATCCTCAAGCTGGTAGGGATAGCCTTTACCATACTTCGTCGCGCACCACTCCCAGACATTGCCCGCCATATCGTGAACGCCATACGGGCTTACGCCCTCGGGGAAGCTACCTACCGGCGAGGGACGGCCAAGACTGAGTTCCTTACTGTTACAGCGCCCTAGCTCCCAGGTAGTGCCCCACGGGTAGATCCTCCCATTACTACCACGTGCGGCCTTCTCCCACTCGGCCTCGCTGGGCAGGTAGAATGCATGCCCTGTCTGGGCCGTGAGCCAGCGGCAGTAGGCTACCGACTCAAACCAACTCACATTGACGACCGGCAAATTGTCATCGCCGGTTTCTGGGCCTTGCCACATATCTGGCTTACTCGCCTTGCCGCTGCGCATAGCTGGCAAAAAACGCTGGTACCAGGGTCTCGTATCAAAGCGGTAAATGAATCGCCAGCCCGCCTCTGTCCAATAATCGCGGGTGGTGTAGCCATCGCCTTCCACAAAGCGCCGCCACTGGGCCACCGTCAC
>CAIRFY010000150.1 GCA_903877945.1 uncultured Oscillochloris sp.
GCCCCCTCTCCCTGAACGGGAGAGGGGGAGCCGAGCGCATCCTGATGAAGAATCTCCCCTCTCCCCGTGAGGGAGAGGGGCAGGGGGTGAGGGGGCCGGAGTTGACTTTGCTCATGCCCTGTGGCGCGGCGGATGCGGCCCACAGCGCACCTTTAGAGCGAACGCGCACCAATCTGGTATAGACGGCGTTATTCTTTTTCGTTATACTGTACCTATGATCGATACTACACTATTGCGATGAGCCTCGGCGTAGCGCAATCCGTGGAAAGGAACCCCGACATGATCGTCGTACTTATGATCATCTTCACCTTGCTGTTAGCCCTCGCGGCTGCTGCTACGTTGCTCAAAGCTGAGCCGGTTCCCGTCCGCGTCCGCATCGACGACATCGAGCAGATGCGTCGTCGCCGCCGCTGAACGGTAGGTTTCACGCCCCGGGCTTCATCGGCATCAGAGGCTCACGAGTCCCTCATCGGCGCGGCCACGATAACTGGCTGCGCCGTCTTTTTGTAAGGACTTTTTCTATGACCCCGGCGATTGAAACGATTGGCCTGACCCGGCGCTACGGTCGGATGGTAGCCCTCGACAACCTCAACCTCAGCATTGCGCAGGGCAGCATCTACGGGTTTATTGGCCCGAATGGCGCGGGGAAGACGACCACCCTGCGCATGCTTGCGGGGTTACTGGAACCTAGTTCCGGCACGATTCTCTTGATGGGCCAACCTCAGCGCCAGGGCCGTTCCCAACAGCTTATTGGCTACATGCCTGACGTCTCCGGCGTCTATGATGACTTGCGGGTCTGGGAGTACCTTGACTTTTTTGCCCGCTGCTACGGCATGAACAGCGCACAACGCCGACGCACCGTGGGCGATCTCCTCGAACTTGTTGACCTGACCGCTAAACGCGACTCCTTTGTACAGAGCCTCTCACGCGGGATGCAGCAGCGTCTCTCGCTGGCCCACGCCCTCGTCCACAATCCGCCGGTGCTACTGCTCGACGAGCCAGCCAGTGGGCTTGACCCACGCGCGCGTGTGGAGTTGCGCGAACTGCTACGCACCCTGCGCGATATGGGCAAGACGGTGCTGCTTAGCTCGCACATCCTCAGCGAACTCGCCGAGGTCTGCACCGAGATCGGGATCATTGAGAGTGGGCGGATGGTGGTGAGTGGCCCGGTGGAGACGGTGCGGCAACAGCTTCAGAACGGCGCAAAGCTACGCATCCGTGTACTCCATCATGTGCCAACGGCTGAGCAGGTGCTGCGGGATCTGATAGCGGGGGGTGCGGAGAACAACCATAGCGAGCGCCCAAGAGGGCTGCCTACGCTTCGCAGCCTACGGATTGATCCAACAGACGGGCGAGCCATCCTAGTTGAGGCCGACGACATGCGCGAAGATCAGGAAGCCGCACTGCTCGCCTACCTCGTATCCAAAAATATTGCGGTGAGCGAGTTCCGCACCCAGGCCGAGAACCTTGAGGAACTCTTCCTGCGGCTTACAGCGGCATGATCTGTATTCGGCTGGGGGTGGTTGGCGAAGTTGCCCAACCCCCAGCCGAAACGAAGGGGCCGACCTAAAAGAGCGAGCGCAGCACGCCAACGACGCGGCCCTGGATACGCACGTTCTCCGAGGTCGTGTAGATCGGCTGCATCGTGCGGTTCGCGGGCTGGAGGCGAATGCGTGAACCCTCTTGGTAGAACTTCTTCAGGGTGACGGAGTTCTCTTCTACCAGCATCGCCGCAACCATATCACCGTTATTGGCCGTCTCTTGGCGGCGCACCAAGACGATGTCCCCGTCATCGATTAGCGCATCGATCATTGATTGGCCGCGCACCTTGAGGGCGTAGACACCCTTCAGCTTATCGGCCGAGGCCAGATCCTGCGGAACCTCCACCTTCTCCGCGCTCGCAAGATCCACCTGCTCCGGATCGGGCAGGGGCTGGCCGGCGGTAATGGTGCCGAGCAGCGGTACGCGGTGGGTCGGCCCGATAAGCGTGGGCGACATGGATGTCGGCAACGTGATTCCGCGTGAAACCTTGCCCTGACGATTGATCTTCCCCTTGTCCTGGAGTGCCTTCAGGTTATAGGCAACTACGGACGTGGACGAGATCTTCAGGTCGGACTGGATGTCGCGGATTGCCGGCCAGTACCCGTGCTTGCTAAAAAATTCCTCGATGTAGCGGAGGATTTTCTCCTGGCGCACGGAAAGACCATCTGCAGTTCGCATAACTTTCTGTCCCTTCATAGGCCGCAGCCAAGGTGGCCAGCGGCGACATGTACACTAGACGGTCATCAGCGTGAGCCAAACGTCTAGACTTTAGAACAGCCCACCGATGTGTAGCACAACGCAGCAGGCCAGAACGTATGTAGGAAACATTATAGCTGGCAAACACTTGTGCTGTCAAGTGGCTCTTTTAGCCCCCCGTGATACAATACGCCCATGAAATACGTTATTGGCGTCGATCTTGGCGGGACGCAGCTACGTGCGGCGCTCGTCACTGCCAATGGCACAATCCTTGCCCACGAGCGAGTACGCACGTGTATTGAAGAGGGGCCGACCGCCGTGATCGCACGTATGGTTGGCCTGATCAACCACGTGCGCGCCGCCCTCCCCGCTAATGGCGATCTGCTGGGGATCGGGGTCGGCGCTCCTGGCCCTCTGAATCCTGCGACGGGGGTTGTCTACGCGCCGCCGTACATGCCCGGCTGGCACGATGTTCACCTGCGCGATGCGGTGGCGGAGCCGACCGGCTTGCCCGTGGTGATCGATAACGATGCCAACGTCGCCGCCCTGGCCGAGTGGCACTTTGGGGCCGGGGTCGGCACGCGGCATATGGTCTACGTGACGGTGAGTACCGGTATCGGTGGTGGCGTGATCATCGATGGCCAGTTGCTCCTTGGTCGCCTGGGTGCCGCCGCCGAACTCGGATCGATGATCCTCGACGCTCAGCGCGGACGAACCTGGGAGGAACTGGCCTCGGGGACGGCCCTCGGCCAGGCCGCCGCTGAGGCCATGCCCAACCACCCCACAAGCCTACTGCACGCCCTGGCATCCCCTCAACAGGTGACTGCTGCCCACGTGGCCCGCGCCGCCACAGATGGCGACACGCTGGCCCAGTCGCTGATGGATCGTGAGGCCCAGTTCCTCGGCATGGGATTCGCCTCGATCTTGCATATCTTCAGCCCCGAACTGCTCCTGGTTGGCGGTAGCGTCGTCCGCGAAAACCCCGATCTGTTGGCGCAGGCCCGCGAGATCGCGTACCGCCGGGTGATCGCCGACCTCTACCGCGATGTGCCGATCATGCCGCCGCATCTCGGCGAGCGGGCCGGGGTGCTGGGGGCCGCTGTGCTGATCCTGGCCGCACATGGGGGCCGCTCATTCACCCTTGCCCCCTCACCCCCAGCCCCTCTCCCTCACGGGGAGAGGGGGCTAGGGGGTGAGGGCTGAGCGGCGACAAAC
>CAIRFY010000151.1 GCA_903877945.1 uncultured Oscillochloris sp.
CAAACCCCCGCCGGAGGCGACATTGCTACCGTCATGTGCGCCTTCTGCGCCATCGCGTTAGTAGTATCGTCCTGTGATATACTAGTGTATCTTATTGCAAACGAATTCTATAGCGGTAGCGTGAGGATTCAGATGGGGGATTTTCGCATAACAGTTCTACAGGGAGGCGCATCCTCGCATCCTCGCATCCTCGCATCCTCTTTACCGTTTGTGGTGTTCGTAGGAGCGGCTTCAGCCGCATGCGGAACTGATTGGTGGGCTGAAGCTCACCCGATAAACGGTCAAGCTGGAATCGCTCGATCTAAAACACACCCAAACATCACGAAATTACAAAATTACCTTATACATTCGATGCGAACTAGCCTATGACACATCATGAACTACAACTCTTCGGCGTGCCACAGGCGGCGTACGGCGGCGTACCGCTCACCTTCAGCGCCAAGAAAGCCTGGGCGTTGCTGGTCTATCTTCTGCTAGAGGGGGATCGCTTGCATAGCCGGAGCGCGCTGGCGGCGATGCTCTGGCCTGAAAGCCCGTCCGCGAAGGCGCACAACAGCCTCAGCGTGGCCCTGACCCAACTGCGCGGTATGATCGCCCGCCCGGACGCGCCGCATCTGCCGATCATCGCTACTCCGCAGACCCTACAGCGCAACCCGCTCGCCGAGATTGTCCTCGATGTGGAGCGATTCGACGCCGTACTCGACTCCTGCGCGGCGCACCGGCACCGCGATATGCCGCGCTGTCTGGCCTGCGCCCGACATCTGGCCGAGGCGCTGGCGCTGGTGCGCGGCGAGTTTCTGGAGGGGTTGACCGCGAACCTCAGCCCGTCCTTCGAGGACTGGCTTGTAATGAAGCGCAGTCGGTTGAGCGTGCGGATCTACGGCGTGCGCCTCACCCTCGTGGCGCACCACGAGCAACGCGGCGATAGCGGCGCGGCGCTCGATTGCCTGCGCCGTCTGCTGGTTGACGCCCCTTGGGATGAAGATGTAAACCGACATGCCATGCGAATTCTTGCGCAGAGTGGGCAGCGCACGGCCGCGCTGAAGCAGTACCAGGACTGCGTCGCCGTCCTCGATCACGAGTTCGGCATGCCCCCGTCAGCCGAGACCGACGAACTCGCCGGGCAGATCCGCGCGGGGACACTGCGCCCGCCGCTGCGTCCCGCGCTGGGCCTGCCGACCGGGCTGCCGCTGCTCGTCGGTCGGCGTGCCGAGTTGCGCGCCCTCACCGATACGCTGTCTGATGTGCGCCATCGGCTGGTGACGATCTGCGGGCCAAGCAGGATCGGCAAGACACACCTGGCGATCAAGGTCGCCGACATGGTCGGCCCCAGCTACGGCGACGGTGCGCGGATGGTGGATCTGGCCGCTGCGCCGACTGCCGACGACATTGTCACGGCGGTCGGCGCGGCAGTTGGCCTGGCCTTCCACAGCGCGGAGCCGAACCTCGACCAACTGCTCACGGCGCTCGCGGATGTAGAATTACTGCTGCTGCTAGATGACGCCGATCAGCTCCGGGCGCACGCCGCACTGCTGGACAAGTTGCTGCAGGGCGCTCCCGGCGTAACCTTGCTGGTCACCGCACGCACGTGCCTGGCGCACCCGGCCGAGTGGGCCTACGCACTGGGCGAACGGGCTGGCGACGAATAGGGGCGCGTTTCTGAGGTGAAAATAGCCGCTAGCCGCTAGTACTACAGTTGTAGTTCGCGAATTGAGCGGACCGGAGGACTCAAAGCTCCTTCAACTGCAATACGAAACCTGCTTTGCCGGTAAGTTTTGAGTCCTCAAACTCCTGCCAGAAGTGACGCTTCAACAACTACAACTGTAGTAATAGCCGATAGCCGATAGCCGAGGGTTTCCGCAATGAGTGCCTTTGAACAACAATTGATGAATCGGCTGGAGGACTATGCGCTGCGTATTATTGCTGTCTATAATACCTTGCCCGATTACCCAACCGCTGGTCATCAAGTTGCGCAGGTACTTGGCAAGCAACTCCTGCGCTCAGGCACTTCGGTTGGGGCGAACTTCGCCGAGGCCACTCGCACCCACAGTCTGGCTGACAAAGCGGCAAAGCAACAGATCTGCATCAAAGAACTGGAGGAAACCGCCTACTGGTTGCGCCTCCTCATCAAGGCTGATCTGGTCGCCGCAGCGCGGTTAGATCCGCTGCTGACTGAATCTAGCGAGCTAACCGCCATCTTCGTTGCCAGCGTCCGCAAACTCCAGGCATAAATTGAAACCTGCCGCTCTATCGGCTATCGGCTATCGGCTATCGGCTATGTGTTGCCTGGCGCGACGCCGTGCGCGAGCGGATGGCCGCGCTGCGCCTGACCATCCACGAACACCGGGCGCAGGTGTCGCCGGTGGCGGCGGGCTTCCCCTTCGTGGGCTGGACAATCACGCCCGAGAAACGCCGACTGCGCCGCCGCAATGTGGTGGCCTTCTGGCGACGCTACCGCCAGCGCCTCGCCGCCTACGCCGCCAGAGAGATTGACCTCGACCGCCTCGGGGCCACCGTTCACGGCTGGGTTGGCCAGACCAAGCACGGCAGCACGACGGGCCTGCGCAGGGCGGTGCTGCGCACGCTGATACCGCGACGAATAGCCGATAGCCGATAGCCGATAGCCGATAGCCGATAGCCGATAGCCGATAGCCGATAGCCGATAATTAGGCGTCAGACATGGTTCAGAATAACTTTACAGTTTGCGGTGTTCGTAGTAGCGGCTTCAGCCGCGTGTGGAGCCGAACAGTGGGCTGAAGCCCACACGACGAACTGTCACGCTGAAACCTGGCACCTGAAACCGTGTATCAGTGGCTATTTTCATTGGATGTTGTGCGGCGGAGCCGTATGGTTGTCTGATGACCAATAAAGGGAGAGTCCTCATGTGTTACCCTGAACCGCAATTCACCCTGCAATGGAGAGTCGAGCGTAGCGATCTCGAAGCCAATGGGCGCAGACGGCACCAGCGTCGCACATCAGGTGCGCTGGGCTATCGGCTATCGGCTATCGGCTATCGGCTATGGCATGCCTGACTCACCCATCTTCGCCCGCTGCGACGAGCTCGTAATCTGGGTGCTGCGGGCCACCGTGCGCTACCCGCGCCACTTCCGCGCCGCTCTCGGACGCTTCACCCAGGAGGCGGCGCTGCTGCTTCAGCGCGAGCTGGTGGCCGCCGCGCGCCGCCGGGACAAGCGCCAGGCGCTCCAGGCCGCCGATGAGGCGCTGAGCGAGCTGCGCCTGCTGCTGCGCCAGGGCCAGGCCCTCGATCTGCTCACCGTCGGCCAGTACGCGCATGTCGTCCGCCTGACCGACGAGGTCGGTCGGCTGCTCGGCGGCTGGCGTAAGTCGCAGGCCCGTGCGGCGAGCGGGGGCACGGCGAGCGACGAGTAACCGACATGCGCGCCCCTTGCACTGGGGCGCGTGACACGCTACACTGGGCACGGGCCGGTCGTCACGGCGCACCACACCGACGCGCCAAAACGCTGCGGGGCGCGGGACAGGAACAACCTCAACAACGACAACAACAACAACGGTTTTCGTGTGGTGCTTGCCCATCGCATGCACACTCCCCTGCCGATGCATCCGGCGGCGCACGTCCCCGCCGGCGGCAGAAGGGGCAGGCCGTGGTGTCTGCCCATACGCGAGCGAGCGCGGCATGGCCCTGGCTGGAGGGGCGACCGTGCGCCTCCAACCGAAGAACGCGCCGCCCCGCCGGGCCGGTAACGGCGACACCCGCCGCGAGCGTCCAGCGGGGTGGCACCCCCACCCTCCCTTCGCCCTACCAGAGAGGCGCAGCCCATGACCCCCGAGGAGGAGCTTGCGGCGATGCGCCGCCGCGTCGCGGAGCTAGAGCACAAGATCGCCAAGGCCGCGCCGCCCCCCACCGGCATCGGCGTGGGCGGCGACGCCGAGGTCGTCCAGCAGATCACGGTGCCACCCGGCGGTAGCGTGGGGCAGGTCGTCGCCCGCCAGGAACACCACTACCACGCCGGGAGCGCCGACCTAGCCCAAGGTCGCGTCGATGTCTCTGGACAGCAATACGGCGCCGCCGTCGGCGT
Organism: uncultured Oscillochloris sp.; assembly: GCA_903877945.1. Taxonomy (GTDB): domain Bacteria; phylum Chloroflexota; class Chloroflexia; order Chloroflexales; family Chloroflexaceae; genus Oscillochloris. The sequence goes on from CAIRFY010000151.1 coordinate 4,059, forward strand.
GAACCAGGGCACCATCCAGCTCTTCTTCGGTCAGCAGCCACCCGCCGATGCCAAGCCGTTACTCGATAGCTACCTGCAATCCCTGGTCGCGGAACACGGCTACCTACGGCTCGGCAAGCTGCTGGAACGCGAGCGGAGCGGGCGCGACCAGGCGATCATGCCCGAGATCGCCCTGCTCAAGGTCTACACCACCCTGACCACTGACCAACTGCTGCCCGCTGGCCCGTTCGCGCTAAAACTCGATGATCTCCAGAAGCAGATGGGCACTGCGGATCCGGATACGGTGTTGCCCGAGCAGGTGCGGTTGCCGATCCTCGATCCTCGCACTCCCGATGATCCACGCGGCATCGCCCCCGGCCCCCCGCGCCCGATCTTCCTTGGTGATCGGGCGCTCAGCCACGTGTGGCACGAGGCTCGACGCACGCTGGGCGGACGCGGCACGCAGGAAGGCCAGTGGTATCGCCCCGAGGGGCTGATCGTGGCAATTGGGCAGGGCCAGGGGCGACCGCGCCTCGTGCTGCTCGGCAGCCCTGGCTCCGGCAAGTCCACTGGTCTGCGGCACCTGACCGTCTTTATCGCTACCGCCCTGCTCAGCGGCACCAAAACGCTGCGCATCCCCTTCTTCTGCCCGCTTGGCCCGGTGGCCCAGGCCCTCGGCGACGACCCGCGTAAGGATGTGGACACGCTGGTTGAGGCGCTGCTGCGCCCGGCCCTCGGTGCGGGCGGGCTGCGGGCTGGGCTGCGGGCGCGGGTGCAGGCGGCGATCATCGCGGGCAACGCCTTCCTTTTCTTCGATGGGCTCGACGAGGTCTCGGGTGTGCCCGAGCCGACCACGGGTGGCCCGCGCTCCCGCCGCGAGCGAGTCGCCGATGCGATCCGCAGTCTCGCCCACCAGGTTGCTGCCGCACCGGTGGTGGTTACCTGCCGCACCCGGCCCTACGAACAGGACGCCGCATGGCAACTACGCGAGGGCTGGGCGCTACGTCGGCTCCAGCCCTTTGCCTTCGGCCAGGGGCGTAGCTTTATCACCAAGTGGTATGCCGCGACCTGTCTGGACGGCCAGGGGCGCTACACGCCCGATGAGGCTGCCGAGCGCGCCAAACGGCTGATCACGCTGCTGGAGCAGCCCGACCGGGCGGCGCTGCGGAAGCTCGCCGCATCGCCACTGCTGCTGACCATGCTCGTGCTACTGGACTACAACAACACGCGCATGCCCGAGCGGCGGGCCGACGTGTATGAGGAACTGGTGAAGTTGCTGCTTGACCGCTGGGAGGGCGTGCGCTCCAGCGAGGTGGATCGCCGCCCGCAGCGCCTCGGCGAGCGCCTGGGCATGGCGCACCTCACGGTAGAAGAGTTGCGACCGGCGCTGCACGAACTGGCCTTCACGGCCCATTGTCAGCAGGTCGATGGTCGCGGCGTCCTCACCGGCCCCCTGCTACGCGAGACCCTCGATGCCTTCTTTGCCCGCAAGCTGAATCCGGCCCAGCCGAAGGCGGCGCGTGCGGAGGCCGTTCACGCGAGCGAGCAGTTTATGGGCTTGCTGTTAGAGGAGAGCGGATTGCTGCTGGAGGAGGCCGACGAAACCTATGTGCTGCCACACTTGACGTTTGAGGAGTACTTGGCCGCATGCCACCTCGCTGGCCGTGATAGCGCGGGCGTCACGCTGGCCTACGACCAGTGGATTGCCGGGGGTGAGCGATGGCGCGAGGTGTCCCGCCTGCTGATGGGACGCCTGCTGCGCCAGGAGAAGTACGATAGCCTGTTCACCTGGCTCCAACGATTGGTGTCCCTACGCTGTGGCACCCAGGCAAAGACGCCGCTCCAGCGCCAGCGCGACGCCCTGCTGTCCGCTGACTGCTACACCGAACTGGGCCGCCGCGAGGCGTTCGCAAACACGGCGCATGACATGGTGAGCTTCGAGGACGACCTACGTGCAGCCCTGGTCGCGCTGCTGGAGCGGCCCGACCCGACGCTCCCCCTGCCCGAGCGCCTGGAGGCCGGTACGGCCCTGGCGGCGCTGGGCGACCCGCGCTTCCCGGTGACGGTCGAGGAGTGGCAGCGCGAGCTAGGGCGGCGCAACGAGCGCTTTGGCGCACCGCCCGGCTACCTCTGCTCTGTGCCCGGCGGGCGCTATCAGATCGGCGGCTGGCATGAGGAAGAGGAGCCAGAGGAGGGCGTCGTTGATCGGCTCAAGGGGGCCGCACGTCGGCTGATCAACCGTGGGGCGCAGATCACGCTCCCGCCCTTCTGGATCGCCCGATTCCCAGTCACGGTCGCACAGTATGCGCCGTTTGTCGATGCGGGAGGAGAGGAACCCTATGGCTGGGGAGAAGCGGGGTTCAGTGAGCCAAACCAGCCAGTGGTTGGGATGACATGGCAACGGGCCACAGCGTATTGCACATGGCTCACGGCGCAACTCACCGAGGCGGCACTGCTCCCACCGGGCTCTATCGTGCGCCTGCCCACCGAGGAGGAGTGGGAGGCGGCAGCGGCCTACGATGCCGACCACCAACACCAGACCTACCCCTGGGGCGAGGACGAACCTACGCCCGAGCGGGCCATTTATCGTGAGAGCAAGGTGGGCGCGCCAGCACCCGTAGGCTGCTGCCCGTCCGGCGCGGCAGCCTGCGGAGCGATGGACATGGCCGGGAATGTGTGGGAGGTGATGGCTAATGATTACCGGAGCTACCCCGCTGAGCGTTACACTCTCCAGAAAGTCTTTACAGATAGGCAGACAGCGTGGCGCGGCGGATCGTGGTATAACGATAGCTCATATGTTCGCTGCGGGGCGCGGGACTGGGTCATCCTCTACAACGACTACGACAACTTCGGTTTTCGTGTGGTGCTTGCCCCTCCGCTCGCGCATTAGTTCTGATTTCTGGCTTCTGACTTCTGGTTTCTGCATACTGATCTCCTGCTTTGTGTAAAGCGTTTTACGTTCGGGTACGCCGAGAACCTGACCGAACGCGCCGTAGGCGCGGATCGCGATTTTTTTTGGAGGGGGGTGGGCCGATGGCAGGCCACATCGAGGCTCCTCCGTCACCCGCACGCGCAACGCCGCCCTATCAGTCTATCGGCTATCGGTCTATCGGTTATCGGCTATAGACAGCAGGGACACTAGTCAGCTACCCACCGCTGAAGCTGGTGGGCTTGCGCCTCACTCGCTCGCAGGAGGCGATACCGAGCGGACACCTTAGCGCGTAGAGCCTCTGGTTTGCCTGGAGAACCAGATCGCGCAGGTAGGTTGGCTGACTTCAACCTCCTGATCAGTCCCGGTGACGGTGCCGCTTGCACGGCCAAGCTGATCAGGCCAGGGTCTTTCGGATGCCGCATTGGGCGGCGCGGGCGATAAACCGTTACCCGGCGGTGCCGGTGCCTTAGCCCGTAGCACAAGTGTACCATATGTGGCGATTTAGCGCAAGTCAATGGGCTAAAGCCGCTAAAGCCGCTAAAGCGGGGCGCTCCTCCCAGCGCTAAAGCTGCTGGGTTTCCGCGCCTAAAGGCCTGCATTCTATGAGTGACGACGTAGACGGCCTCGCAGCCCGACTCAGGGCGCTCTCTCCCGAGGAGCGTGCCCGCTTGCTCGCCCAGGTTGGCATGTCCCCCACCGTGCCCCCCGCCGACATCGGCGTGTCCGGCGATGCCGAGACGGTCCAGCAGGTCAATCTGGCCCCCGGCGGCCACGTGGGGCAGGTCGTCGCCCGCCAGGAGCACCACTACCACGCCGGGAGCGCCGACCTGCCCCAGCGCCGCGCCCGCTACCTGGAGCACCTCGCCGCCCAGCAGGACGCGCTGCCCCTCCAGGGCATCGCCGAGCGCCCGGATCGCGGCGAGGGTCTGGCCCTCCACCGCGTCTACACCTTGCTCGCCGTGCAGTCCCGCGACGAGATCGCTGTAGACCTCGCCGCCTTTGAGGGCGGCGATCCCCGCCAACCCCTGCGCAAGGAGTTCAGTCCCGACTGGGCACTGCCCGACGCCGCACGCTACGTCGACCGGGCGCACGACGGCGCGCCCCGGCTCAGCCGCCCGCGCCTCGCCGCCACGGTCGTCGCACAGCACGACCGGCTGGTGCTCCTTGGCGACCCCGGCAGCGGCAAGTCCACCTTCGTGCGCCACTTGGCCTGGGGCCTGGCTGAACGCGCCCTCCAGGGCGATTCCACCGCCGCCCTGCCCGTGATTCTGCCCCTGCGCACCCTGGCCGGGCACCTGGCGCAGGGCGGGTCGCTGCCGCTGGCGGTGCTGGCATCCCTGCGCGCCGCAATGGCTGAGTGCTGCGTCCAGCAGCCCGATGATCTCCTCGAATCCGCCCTGGCCGCGCCCGCCGCCCTGCTGCTCCTCGATGGCCTCGATGAGGTGCCCCTGGAGGCGACGGCCCGCTCCGCTAACCGGGAGACCACCCTGCGTGCGGTGCAGGCGTTCCTCACCCTCCACCGAGGCACCCGTGCGCTGATCACCTGCCGCACCCGCGCCTTCGATGACGGCCTCCGCGCCGCGCTGGGCTGGCCGGTGGAGACCCTCGCGCCCTTCACGCTGGGGCAGATACGCCACTTCGCCCGCGCCTGGTACGCCGAGCTCGCGGCCAAGGGGCAGCTCGCGCAGGCCCAGGCCGACCATCTGGGCGCGGCGCTGCCCGCCGCGATCACCAGCCCGCAGCGGACGCGGCTGCGCGAGATGGCCGAGACGCCCCTGCTGCTAACGATGATGGCCCTGGTGCTGGCCAACGAGGGCGAGCTTCCGCGCGACCGCCCCCAGCTCTACCGGCGCATCCTGCTGCTGCTCCTGGGCCAGTGGGATAAGACCGGCAAGCAGGGCGAGAGCCTGTTCGAGGCGGCGGGCCTGCCCGACTGGGGCAGCGAGCGCATCCTGCCGCTGCTCGACCGGCTCTCCTACGAGGCCCACCGCGACGCCCGCTCCGAGGATGGGCGCGGGCGCATCGGGCGCGGCGACCTCCTCGTGGCCCTGCTCGATTTCTTCACCCATGCCCGCGTCGCGCAGCCGGGCGAGGCGACCCGCGTGGCCCTGGCCTACGTCGAGCAGCGCAGCGGGCTGCTGAGCGCCGACGGGCCGCAGAGCTACGCCTTCGCCCACCTGACGCTCCAGGAGTACTGCGCCGGGCGCTACATCGCCCTCAACGAAGAGCCGCCGCCGGGTAGCACGCTCCCCCCCGACCCGGTGGCCCTGGCGATGGGCCACCGGGGCGAAGACCGCTGGCGCGAGCCGATCATGCTCGGGGCCGGGCTGATGCGCCAGCGCGACCTCGACGCGCTGCTCGGCGATCTGATTGACCG
>CAIRFY010000152.1 GCA_903877945.1 uncultured Oscillochloris sp.
AGTTCGTATCCGAGCAAGAAGGCGCTGTCTGATGCCATCCTTGGGGTGATCAATGCGGCGCGAGCCGTAAAATACGCTGATCGCCCGCGTTTCGCGGCTCCCTGGCCAAACCTTAACACAGCATCGGATCTGAAAGCTGCGCTCGATACCTATGGCGATGTGGTTGGTGTGCATCTCAAACGGCAAACAGAACTGCGGTTGCAGTATCGAGAGACACGTGCGGTGATGGAAGATTTTGCGGCCTGGCGCTCACTCATTCAGGAGACGGTGATTGGTGGCGGTACCGAGGAGCAACAGGCAACCGAGTTCGCCCTTCAGGCTGCTTACGTGGTCTTTATTCGGCTGCTGCTGATCCGTGTCTGTGAGGACAAGGGACTCTTTCCCCATCGCTTCATCTCAGATGGCGGTATCAAGCACTGGCAAGAGGATATTGATCGGTACCTGCGCTTTGCCAGCGGCAACCCGTATACCCCGCTGCTCGATATGGCCTACGCGAACGCACAGAATATCTACGCGCACTTTTTTACCGGGCGCGAGGTCTTCAACTGGTATCGCCTTGACCGTAAACAGCTTCTGATGGCGTTACATCGCTTGAGTCGCTTTAACTTTGCGGAAGTCAACGCCGATATTGTGGGCACGATCTACAACACCTACGTCGCCCGCAAGGAGAAGAAGGAGCGCGGGCAATATTACACGCCCCGCTCTATCGTAAACTACATGCTCGACTCGGTTGGCTACACCTCGGGGCCGGATATTATCGGCCCCGATAAGCGCCTGATTGACCCAGCCTGCGGCTCAGGATCATTTCTGGTTGCAGCGGCGCATCGGCTGGTTGCTGCGTATCAGGCGGTACCGCCGCCGCAACAACCTAGCCCGCTGGTGCTTATTCGCCGCATCCGTGAGTCGCTCTTCGGCTTCGACCTCAACCCCTTTGCATGTTATTTGGCCGAGGTCAATCTGCTCATCCAGTCACTTGATCTGGTAAAGCAGGCCCACGACCAGGGTATTCGCCAGCCACTAGAGCGATTTCATATCTACAACGAGGATGCGCTGACCAATCCGACCGACATGTTCTCGTACAGTCGCTTCCAATCACGGCTGGCCGAGGAGAGTGCCGAGGCCGACCAGATCAAGCGCCGCGCTCCCGGCACATCGTATGCCAGCGGCTTCGCTTTTATCGTCGCCAATCCGCCCTACGGTGCCAGTCTGAGCGACGATTATAAGGCCACGCTGCGCAAAGATTGGGCCGACGTCTTCTACGGGCAGCCTGATACCTATGTATTCTTCTTCGCCCTCGCGCTGCGGTTACTGGCGACACGCGGGCGGATGGCTTTTATTACGCCGAACACGTATCTCATGGGGACGAATGCCGCCAAACTGCGCCAGGCGCTGCTCGACGCGGGGCGAATTGAGCAGATCGTGGATCTGCCGCAGGGGATTTGGCCGGATGCCAACGTCGATTGTGCGATCACCGTGCTGACCCGCGATAGTGATGAGACACGCCGCATCGCACATCGGCCCGAGGCGCGGATTATGGGCCTGCGCGATGATCTGGCTAAGCTCACCCGTGGTGAGTGGCAGGAACTACTGCGGCAAGATCAGGGGCGCTGGATGGCAGATCCGAAGGCAGAGATCAACATTCGCTACGACGCGCTGCTCCAGCGGATTGAGGATGCGTGTCAGGTGGGGAATAATGGCGGGATGAAGGTGCTACGCCTGGGGGATGTAACGGAGAGTAGCCAGGGGATCAAGCCATATTTCACGCGAGAACAGGGCGCAGATAACCCGCACATTTGCTCGATGATGCACGTACCGACAGGCAATCCTACGTGGAAACCGCTGCTTGATGGAAATAGCTTTGTTGGGCGGTATGACCTACGCTGGGATGCCTCAAGACCGTATCTGCATTACGGCGACTGGCTAGAGCGAAAACGTGAACCTCGTTTTTTCGACTCACCGAAGCTCTTGTGGGTTCAGTTGCGAAATAAGGCGCTCAAACGCCGATTAGTAGCAACCCATGATGATCGAGGTTTTTATAATCGACACAACTTCAGCAACATCATCGCCCGCGACGGCGCAGGCTACGACCTGAAGTACATCCTGGCCCTGTTCAACTCGTCGCTGCTGAACTACTGGTATGCCCGCCAGTTCGATAATGTCAATATCAACCCAGACAGTATCCGTCAGATCCCAATCTTCCCCGCCGACGCGGACACCCAGGCCGAGATCATCGCCCTAGTAGACGCCATGCTGGCGGAACATGTCACACTGAACCGGCTGCGCGAGCAGGAATACCGGATCATTCGGCGAGCGACGGGCGGCGACGTGATCGAACTGCCCTACGACCG
>CAIRFY010000153.1 GCA_903877945.1 uncultured Oscillochloris sp.
CCTTCGCTTCGCTCAGGGTGACAGCGTTACTTTTGCTCTACTGCGTAAAATGTAAAATTCGTGAAATTGCCATTTTGCATTTTGCATTCACACTACGCGAGCGCCGCGAGCAAGCGGGTATACGCCTCGCTCTGGGATTGGAAGACGTGCTGCACCTGCACGGTGGTGATGCTAAAGGCACCGATGCCGCGCAGGTGGTCGATGGCGGGCAGCAGTTCCTCGTGGAGTACCACCACATTTACCGCGTACCAGGGCGGGGCGGCGACCTCGGCGGCGAACTTGCTCCACACCGGCGAGATCGTCGGCCCCTGGAGGCCAGCCAACTCGCGGCGCGCTGTCACCATGCGGCCCACCGCCTCGACCGAGTCGCCAGGCACGTTAGCGGTGAGCGAGTAGAACAGACGCCCACGGCGGCGGGCCTCGATCAGCTCGATCAACTGGCGCAGCGGAGTCAGTCGCGCAGGGTCGGCGCGTAGGCTGCGGCGTGAGCCGATCAGCACAGCCTGGGAGCGCAGCAGTGATCCGCCGACAATTTTTAGCTTATTTTCGCGGATCGCCGACCCCGTCTCCGTAATGTCGGCGATAATATCAGCGTAGCCCAGGCTGGGCGCAGCCTCGGTGGCCCCTTGGGACTCGATCAGCTCAAAGACGTTGATCCCCTGGCGGTAGCAGAAGTTGCGCACCGTGTTGATGTACTTGGTCGCAATGCGCAGCCGCCGCCCACGGGCCTGCATCTCCACCGCCAGGTCGGCAATATCCTGCCACGAGCTGACATCCACCCAGCCCTGAGGGACAGCGAAGACCAGTTCGGTTCGCCAGAAGCCAAGATCGTCGAGAACCACCAGCAGGTCGTCGTCATCGTGGCGCTGCTCGTGAACCAGATCGAGGCCACTGACGCCGATGTCAATGCTGCCCTCCGCCACTTTCTCGACAATATCGGCGGGGCGATGCAGGAGAACCTCAGTGTCGGGTAGACCGCGCAGGATAGCGGTGTATTGACGCGGGTTGGCCCGCGTCACCCGCAGGCCGCAGCTCTCTAACAGCGCCAGAGTAGCGTCGTAGCCCGCGCCTTTGGAGGGAATTCCGAAACGTAGCATAGCGGTGAGGGCGGGCAGGGTCAGCCGTCCGCCAACTTCTCCTGTATGAGATCTTCCCACCAGGCCAGCGTGGCCTGATCCAAATTGGGGCCAAAACGCTCAAGAAACGACTGGTAGCGGGCGCGGCGCTGGGAGTAGAGGGCGCGCAGCGGTGCCGGATCATGGTTATGGATGAGCTCACTCACGGCGCCGGCGAGCCGATCTGCGGCGAGGTTGAGGGCGCTGACGCCGATGGACGCCGACGCCGTGTTGCGCGGGTCACGCCCGATCACGGCGCTGATCCTGGTGCGCAGGGGCTCGCTCCCGAGGGCATCGAGACGCACAAGATCGGGACGCAGGGCGAGGGCCAGAGATGTCTCCCAGATGCCAGCGTGGTCGAGCATCGACTCATCCACCAGTGCGAGGGGCGGGATGGCCAGGGCCAACAGCCCGTGGCGAGTCATTGCGCGCTCGGCGGCGGCGATCATCGTCAGTTCGTGGGCCTGGCCGCTGTGGCCGCTGACCAGGACGGCCACGCGCCAATCGGCGCTGGCGATCTGGGCGAAAATGTCGTCCAGTAGAGTGCCGAGGGATGTGCTGGCGACGCTCAGCGAGTCGGGATGCGGGAGGGCACTGGCAGGCCACCATGTGGTGGGCATCAGCACCCCGCCGGTGCGCTGGATCGCCCGGTTGGACACCGCCTCAGCCACGATCCCGTCCATGCCCAGGGGCAGATGCGGCCCGTGCCACTCCAGGGCACCCCAGGGCAGGTAGACGGCGGGTACCCTACTGCGGATCGCCGCCAGATCGACCGGGCGAAGCTCGTAGTAACGTCCCCAAGGAGGAGTTTCGCCCATCAGATGCTCCAGTGATTGGTGATTGGTGATTGGTGATTGGGTTCACCTGACGTCTGGCGCTGCACTCTGCACTCACCACTCTGCAATCTCATCAAGAGCGATCCGCCGCTCGTCGCGGCTCGCCAGATTGCGCCAGACTAGAGTGCGCTGGGCGCGCTCCTGGTCGCCAACGACGGCTAGGTACCCGACGCCGCGCCGGGCGGCGTCGCGCAGGTTGGTGGCCACGCTGCGCCCACGCACATCGACGGTGGCGGTGAAACCACGCAGGCGGAGGTGGCGGGCCACCTCCAGGGCGTAGGCATAGTCATCGTCCGAGACAGGAGCCACCATCGCCACGCGCTCGGCGGGCGGTGGCGCGGCGGCAGCCAAGGCGGCCACGCGCTCTAGCCCGTAGGCGAAGCCCACTGCTGGCGTCGGTTGGCGCCCACCGAGGGCGGAGACCAGGTCGTCATAGCGACCGCCGCCGCAGATCTGCATCTGATCGCCGTCGTAGATCTCGAAGATCAGACCGGTGTAGTAGTGCAGGCCGCGCCCGAGGCCAAGGTCGATCTCCACCCGGCTCTGGTCGATGCCGTGGTCGGCGAGCAGGGCCAGGATGGCCCGTAGCTCGGCGTAGGCCACCGATACCAAGCCAGCCTCGGCGAGCAGAGCGGCGACCTGGGGTAGAACCTCGGCGGGCGACCCGCGCAACTGGCCCAGGCGATACAGCAGGTCGAGGGCGCGGTCGATCTGAGGCTGTGGGTCGCCTCGGCGTAGCTTGCGCAGCAGGCGCGCAACCACATCCTGCGGGTCGCGAGTGCCGGTACTCAGATCGATCCGCATTGCGTCGAGCATACCCAGCAGCCATCCCGCCGCCTGACCCTCGTCCAGCCCAGCGGGCAGTTCCAGTCCGGGCGGCGGCTCCCCAATCGTCTCACTGATGCGCTCGCGCAGGGCGGCAACACCCTCGGCGCGCATGCGTTCCATGCTCCAGGCGAGAATACCCTGGGTGCGCTCCTCAAGCCCCAGACCGGTCAGCAGTTCGCGGATCAGGCCGATGTGGCCCACCACCACACGGTAGCCACTCACGCCCACCGCGTCAAGGCCAGCGCAGGCCAGAGCCATCGCCTCGGCATCGGCCCGTGGCACCAGTCCGCCCACCAACTCAACACCCACCTGGGTGAACTGGCGGTAGGTGCCGCGCTGAGGCCGCTCGTAGCGGAAGACCGGGCCGCTGTAGGCCAGCCGCAGCGGCAAGGGCTGATCCTGCATGGTGGACACATAGGCCCGCAGCACCGAGGCCGTCCACTCCGGGCGCAGGGCCAGATCGCGCCCGCCGAAGCTAAACTCATAGACCTTGCCGACCAACTCCTCGCCCAGCTTGCGCAGGTAGAGCTCGCGCTGCTCGACAATCGGTAGGTCGATGTGCTCATAGCCGTGCTGGGCCAGGGTGCGCTCCAGGGCTGCACGCACCTGTGCCAAGGCGCGCTGCTCACGTGGTAGCACATCGCGCATTCCGCGCACCGCCTCAATCGGGCTGCTCACCAGTGGCTCCCCCTATGACACACCTCGTCAGACGCGCCCGCCAATTGTACCCGATGCGTCGATCTGCGACAAGGGAACCTGGTGGTTCTCCTCAATGGGCTGTTGTAACGTCACGCGACCGGCCCTCACCCCCAGCCCCTCTCCCTCACGGAGAGAGGGGAGTATATCCCTTCCTGGTGCGGAAATGGGCTTTTGTAACGTCACGCGACCGGCCCGTAAATGGGCGAGCGAACGAACGCGATACCGATCCCGGCCCCAGGATACCAGTGGCGCTCAGGGACTTCCCGGAAGAAGAGAAACTCTCGCCCGGTAGCGTGGGCGAAGGTCAGCAACTCGTCCGTAACGTGGGCGTTATCGCCCAGGATTAGTGCACGCTCAGACAACTTTGCCGCCACTGTCTGGTATTCTGCTGCCTCGTAGCGCGCCGAGTGATCGCTGTCATTGATGAAGAGGTTGATCGGCCCCGCGAGCTGCCGTAGCGAGGTGATCGAGTCGCCGTAGAGGATCTCCCCGTGGGCGCGGTAGTCGCCGGACAGCAGGTACCCGGCACGTGGGTTAATGTCGGTGCCGTAGTAGTGACCTGGAAAGCCCTCGGCACTATTCCGCCGCAGCGCCGCTGTCAACACACAGCTTCCTAGTCCTTTATCGATGCCTGTCTCGACGATCACCTGCGGCTTGACGGCACGTGCGATTGCATACCAGCCGATCCGCCGCCCGTAACGTGCGGTTGAATCCGCTGCAGCGTCGCCCTGTGCCTTCACCCGCGCCTGAATATGTTGCCGGAGTTGCACGTCGTGTTCTAGCTCTGCGATGTAGCGCACGATATCCGCATAGGGCGTGCCGGTAACGTGGGCGACCATCGCGGCAAGGTGGCGCTGATTGATCGCACTCAGATCATACGTGAAATTGGTTATCTCCCGCGATGTAAAAATCCAGGATGCCAGGGAGACAACTGGCTTAAACGCGGGGCCGACTCCAACGCTTAGGCGACGAGCGAAGCGCACGATCTTGCTAATAACAGGGATACGTCGGCCAATACTTCGGGCGATATGCATGTGACTTCCTTCGTTAGGCATGTTTCAAAATGGGTACATTCAGCTTTACAGTCTTGCGATGAGGCGATGAGGCGATGAGGCGATACGGAACGCCTCACCGCGTCATCGTTTCATCGCTGAACTGTCAAGCTGGATTGAACCATCCCTTACGGTCGATTGTCGTCCCATTGTACTCAAAACGCAGCGCCACGTTCTGCCTCACCCCCAGCCCCGACCAGGGCATGAGCAAAGTCAGCTCCGGCCCCCTCACCCCCTGCCCCTCTCCCCGTGAGGGAGAGGGGCAGGGGGTGAGGGCTGCCCGGCGACCACACGACTTTGCCCATGCCCTGCAGCCCCGACCGACATTGACGTGGCCCTACCCAAAGATGCGGTACAATAGCCACGTCGCGTTCACGTGAGCAGACAAGGTTGCGATTGATGAGCACCGTGATCCTTAGCGATGCACGCTTTGGCGCGCACACATGGTACGGCCACCCCGAGTGCGCTGATCGGCTCGACGCGATTATGGAGGCGATCACCACGTCTCGTCTGCTTGGCGACCTGTGCAGCGTTGCCCCCTACCCGGCACCGGATGCGGCGCTGCTGGCTGTCCATACCCCTGAACTGCTCTGGCGCGTGCGCCAACTCAGTAGCTACGGCGGCGGTCAGCTTGATGGCGACACCTATGTGACGATGGACTCGTGGGATGCGGCGCAGTATGCGGCCGGGGCGGCCATGGGCGCGGTGGATGCCGTACTCGGCAAGGATCGGCATAACGCCTTCGCCTTGGTGCGCCCGCCCGGCCATCACGCGACGCCGGATCGGGCGATGGGCTTCTGTCTGATCAATAACATCGCCGTGGCCGCCCGCTACGCGATCAACCACTACGGCCTGGGGCGGGTGGCAATTATAGATTACGATGTCCACCACGGGAACGGCACGCAGGATGTCTTCTACGACGACCCGCAGGTGCTGTTCATTTCCACCCACGCGGCACCGTTCTACCCCGGCACCGGGCCGATGGCGCAGGTGGGCACCGCCGGGCCGGCCGCCGGGAAGACGCTGAATATCCCGCTGCCCTTCGGTGTGGGCGATGTTGGGTACGCCCGTGTGTTCGCGGATCTGGTGGCACCGGCCCTGCGCCGCTTCAAGCCTGAGTTGCTGCTGGTCTCGGCGGGCTACGATAGCCACTGGAAAGATCCACTGGGGCCGATGGTTCTCTCGACATCCGGCTATTCCCGGCTCACCGCCGACCTGCTGGCCCTGGCCGATGAGTTGTGCGATGGGCGGATCGCCCTGGTGCTGGAGGGCGGCTACAGCCTGGAGGCTCTTGGGGCCTGCGCAGTCGCCGCGCTGCGTCAGATGCTTGGTCGCGACCCTGGCCCTGACCTGCTCGGCGGCGCACGCTCGGTTGAGCCTGATCTGGGCCACTTGATCGGGACGATCCGCGAGCGCCACCCGCTGTTTGGAACATGATGGGGCGCAGGAGCGCGGCGCGTCCACACCCCGCTCCTGCGCCCCTACGGACGGGGGATATATCATGATCGCGGTGATTAACTATGGCGCGGGCAACCTGCCGAACGCGGTGCGCGCCCTGCGCCATGTGGGCGCTGACCTGGAAGTGACCGACGATCCTGCGGTGGTGCGGGCGGCCGATGCGGTGGTGCTGCCCGGTGTCGGCGCAACGGCCGATACGATGCGCAGCCTACGGGATCTCGGCATCGCTCAGGTGCTGCCCGAGGTGGCTGCCTCAGGGCGGCCCTTCCTGGGGATCTGCGTGGGCATGCAGGTGCTGCTGGGGGCCAGCGAGGAATTTGGCACGCACCCTTGCCTCGGCGTGGTGGGCGGCACCGTCCGGCGTCTTCCCGAGAGCGCGGGCAAGATTCCGCAGATTGGCTGGAACCAGGTGCGCTATAGTCCATCCTTCGCACGTCACCCGCTGCTCGCTGATATTCCCGACGGCAGCGATTTCTACTTTGTCCACTCGTTCTATTGCGCTGTGGATGATCCCGCGATTGTGGCTGGGCGAACTGACTACGGTATTGACTTCCCAAGCATCATTGTGCGCGATAACCTCGCCGCCGTGCAGTTCCACCCGGAGAAGAGCGGTCGCTGGGGTCTTCAACTTCTACGAAACTTTGTGCAGATCTGCGTACATTCAGGCACACATCAGGTGACGACATAATGGAACTGATCCCTGCAATTGATCTCAAAGATGGCCGCTGCGTCCGGCTCTACCAAGGCGACTTCGCCCAGGCCACGGTGTATGGCGACGACCCGGTGGCGATGGCGCGGCGATGGGCTGATCTGGGGGCCACCCGACTCCATGTGGTTGACCTCGATGGGGCCAAAAGCGGTCGCCCGGTGAACACCGACGCGATACTCGGGATTGTACGTGCCCTGAAGATCCCGGTGCAACTCGGCGGTGGTCTGCGCCGCGAGGAGGATATTGTCGCCGCGCTGGCGATGGGCGTGGAGCGCGTGATCCTCGGCACGGCTGCGGTAGAGCATGCCGACCTGGTGGCGCGGATGGCGGCCCGCTTCGGCGACCAGATCATCGTCGGTGTGGATGCGCGCAACGGCTTGGTCGCCACCGATGGCTGGACGAGTACCGCCGATGTGCGGGCGACCGATTTGGTGGATCGTGTGGCGGCCCTGGGGGTGCGCCGGGTGATCTACACTGACATCAGCCGCGACGGTACGCTGACCGAGCCGAACTTTGCGGCCTTGGCCGAGTTGATCCGGCCCGGCGGCCCGGCGATCATCGCCAGCGGCGGCATTGCCGTCACCGAACACCTACTGCGCCTCGCCAAGACCGGCGCTGAGGCAGCGATTGTCGGCAAGGCGCTCTACACCGGGGCGATTGACCTTGAGCAGGCACTCGCTGCGCTATGAATGCAAAATGCAAAATGCAAAATGCAAAATGCAGAAGGTAGAAGGTAGAAGGTAGAATGCAAAATCCAAAATCCAAAATCCAAAATCCAAGCAGCGAGGTTTTGCATTTTGCATTTCGCATTTTGCATTGTTAAGGAGTCCCTATGACCAACCCCGACCTGACAGCAAAATACGAAGAAGAGCGCCTGCGCGCACATAGCCAGTCCCAGATCGTGTACCTCCAGGGCCAGATCGACGAACTGCGCAGGCTGCTGAAGGATCAGACCAATAAATATAACTGGGCCATGGAGCAGGTGCGCAAGACCGAGGCATCTGTGGTTCAGGTGCAAGGTCTCTTCGATCAGCATACCGAGGAAGTACTCCAATCCACCGATGCGGTGCGGCGTGATGTGATCGGCCTGCGCCGCGAGGTGGCCGGGGCGCTGATGAAGATCGACGAGAGCGTGAAGCCGCTGCGTGAAATGCAGGCTCAGATCCAGCAGGTTGCCGATGCGCGTAAGCAGGATCGCGACTTTGTCTCGGGCTGGTTCGGTCGTATTGAGGCGCTGGAACTACAGATCCTGACGCCGCTGGCCCAGATCAAAGAAGTTGATGAGCGCCAGCGCCAGTACACCCTACAGCTCGACCGGCTGCGCGAGGCCGACGCGGTGGCGGTGCAGGAGGCTCGCAAGGTAGGCGAGGAGCTACAGGTCGAGAAGCTGAGCCTACGCCGTCAGGTCGCGGAAATTCTGCAGCAGGTGGTCGATGTCCACCCGATATTGGCAGAACACGACTCGCGCATCCAGCGCATCGACGAGATCCGCCAGCATATCGAACTCTTCGCCGAGACACTGCCTAAGCAGTACCTTGATATCGTCGCTCGGTTCCCCGACATCATCACCGATATTAAACGGGTAGAGCGGATCTCTACCGAGCGATTCCTGATGAACCAGGAGCGACTGGAAGATATTCGCCAGCAGGCCGACGAGAAGATTAGTCTGCTTCAGGAGGCTGATGAGCAGCACCTGCGTCAACTGACCTCGTGGCTGGAGCGGATCGATGGCTGGGTACGTGAACTGGAGCAGCGCCAGAGCCGGGCAGCAACACGTCTGGATGCCGCCCAGGTCATGCATATGGCTCGGATTGTGGAGATTGAGAACCGCGAAATGGATACGCTGACGAACCTGACGGCCAGTGTCCGCACCCAGTACGAGCGGATTAAGGCGGCCCAGGTTGAGGCGAAGGGCGGCGAAGAGTAGAGACGCCCCGGCGGGGCGTCTCCGCTCCGCCCCGGCGGAGACGCCCCGGCGGAGACGCCCC
>CAIRFY010000154.1 GCA_903877945.1 uncultured Oscillochloris sp.
AATTCAGCGACGAAACGATGACGCGGTGAGGCGCTCCGTATCGCCTCATCGCCTCATCGCCTCATCGCCTCGGCGCTGAACTGTCACGCTAGATTGAAACATGCCTTAGGCATGGTTTAATTAATGATCCCGATTTCGCGTGCATGTATGTTATTCGTGCCAAAAAAGTAGTATGCTTAGGTTTCAGAAGGGCGCTCTTGGCGTGGCTATCCTACGGGGATGCGTGAGGCGATGATGTGATACGAGCACGCGCTCGGCTCATCGCCCCTTCGCCTCATGGTAATGCTGATCTGAACTTTGTTTCAGGATAAAGACATGGTTCAGAACAGCTTTACAGTTTGGCGGAGACGCGAGGATGCGAGGATGCGATAGCATCGCCTCGTCGCATCCTCGCATCCTCGCCACACTGTAAAGCTGAAACCTGGCACCTGAAACCTTGTCTAAAGACAAATTCTTGTTCGTGTTGGGGGAGGGCAGCGCTGCCGAGGAGATCGTATCATGGACGGGTACCCCGACATCAACTATCACGACATTGACGGGCACGTCATCGTGCCGGGGGCATGGCTTCACCTTATTCGCTCTGGAACGATGCATGCGTATCAGGTTGTGCGCTACGCCCCGTGGGGGCAGTTGTGGGCCTGCTGGATACGGAAGGAGGGTGGGCGACAGGAACCCCTTATCGATAGAGACTGCCTCCAGGCAAGTGTGCGTCTGCGCTCCCCCCTTCAGCCGAGTACCTTCGAGTGGGAGTGCCTGGAGAGTCGACTCTTGGACGAACTGAATTCTGTAGAGACTGCGCATGCACCGGTGCATGTCGAGATGCTCTACAATGATCGGTAGTCGCCACCTGCAACTAGTAAGCGGAGCACGATGTCTCACGCCGAACATATGCTCAGCGCTCCTCCCGGCCACGATGCCTCTCGTCTGCTCTATCGCTACCTCGGCATCGATCTGTCCGACCGCCTGCTCAGCGGTACCGCACGTGACCACGACCGCTTCGCCGCAGCGGCCCAGCTTGCCAGTGCCCGCTATGCCCTCAGCACCTATCTTCCGCGCCGCCTCCTCGACCGCCAGTTCGCTGGTCTCTCCGCACAGCCTTGGCTGGAGTGGGTTGACGGTTCTCTGCTCTTCACTGACGTGAGCGGATCGACCGCTCTTGCCGAGCGGCTCTCAGCGCTCGGACGTGAGGGCACCGAGATCGTTACCGATACCCTCAATAGCTACTTTGGCACGATGATTCAGATCATCCAGCAGGCTGGCGGCGATCTCCTGACGTTCGGCGGCGACGCCCTGCTGGTACTCTTTGAGGGGCGCGATCATACGCACGCGGCGACGGCCACGGCTCTTGACCTGCTGCGCGAGCTGAGTGGGTTCCAGCGTCACGTGGTCGGCGTCGGCACCTTCCCTCTCAGTATGCACATCGGTGTGGCGCGTGGCCGGGTGGCGCTGGTCAGCGCCGGCCAGCCCCAGGCTCTGCGCTACAGTGCCATGGGCCACACCGTGAACGCCGTCGCCCAGGCCGAGAGCTACGGCGGGCGCGGCGAACTGGTGCTTGACCCCCGCGCCTGGGCGGTGGTTGCCGCTGACGCGCTGGGCGAAGAGGTGGCCGTGGGTTACGTGCGCGTGCGCGAGTTGCGGGCTGCCGCGCCAATTGCCGTCTCTCCCGCCGACGCATCCCTGACCGGGTTCGATACGCCGTCTCTTGTGGATCTTGCTGCGCAGATCGACCGCGTTGGCCCCTACTTGCCGCCCAGTCTGGTCGAGCGTATCCTGGCCGACCCGCAGCGCCCGGTGGTCGAGGCGGATCTGCGACCGGTGACGGTCCTCTTCGCCCAGGTACTCGGCCTGGGGGAACTGGTGGAAAACCTACCGCCAGATCGCGCCGCCGCCGTGGTGGACGCCTTCCTGCGTCCGATCCAGGCGGCTGTGCTGCAGTATGGCGGCTTCGTCAATAAGCTTGATTTGGCCGATGAGGGCGATAAGCTGCTGGCGGTTTTCGGCGCTCCCATCGCCTACGAGGATCACGCTGAGCGGGCCGCTCGCGCCGCCCTGGCTATGCACTTGCAGATTGCCGATTGTAGAGTGCAGATTGATGCGCTGATCACAGCGGAATCTGGCCCCAATCTGAAATCTGAAATCTCCCATCTAAAATTACGCATTGGTCTAAACACCGGCAATGTCTTCGCCGGGAATGTGGGCACCGCCGAACGCAAAGAGTACACCGTCATGGGTGACGCGGTAAATGTCGCGGCGCGGGTGATGGTGAGGGCCGCCTGGGGCGAGGTGCGCTGTTCCGCTGCAACGGCTGGCCTGATCTGCCACGCCCTGCGCTGCGATGACTCGCAACAGGTGATGGTGAAGGGGAAGGCCGAGCCACTGGAATTGCTGCGGCTCACGGGTGAGATCGCCGTGGCCCAGAGTAACTCCGGGCTGAACTTCCCGCTGATCGGTCGGGCCGAGGAGCTGGCCTGGCTGTGTACGCACTTGGCTGCCGCTCGCGCTGGTGTGGGACGTGCCGTGCGGGTGAGCGGTGAGGCTGGTATTGGGAAGAGCCGTCTGGCCGCAGCATTGATCGATGTGAGTGCTAACCTGCGAGTCGTCTCGGTGCGCTGCCTCTCGTTTCACAACAACACGCCCTATGTGCCCTGGGGCGAGGTTCTGCGCGACCTTTGCGGGATCCGCGCCGAGGATGGAGATGCGGTGCGAGCCA
This sequence comes from uncultured Oscillochloris sp., assembly GCA_903877945.1. GTDB lineage: Bacteria > Chloroflexota > Chloroflexia > Chloroflexales > Chloroflexaceae > Oscillochloris. The sequence goes on from CAIRFY010000154.1 coordinate 2,711, forward strand.
CAAAGCTCAGTGCCACCCTGGATGCCGCCAATATCTCCTCCGATGACTGGATGTCGCTCTTGGCCGAGCTTGTGCAGATTGAGCGTGAGGATACCCTGATCGTCCGGGCTCTCGACCCGCAGCAGCGCCAGGTGCGCCGCTTCGAGATGATCACGGATCTGATCAAGGCGACGGCCCACGCCGAGGGTGGCGTACTCGTCTTCTTCGATAACCTGCACTGGGCCGATCAGGTTTCTCTGGATCTCTGGCAGCATGTGGCCTCCGCGATTAGCGCTGCGCCGATACTGCTGCTCGGCCTGCACCGTGGCCGACTCGACTGGGGCGGCGGCCCGCAGGGCGACGGTGCTGCTGAGTGGGAACTGGGCGATCTGCCTGCTGATGATTGCACTGCGCTGCTGGAGCGTCAGGTTGGCGCAACCCCGGTCAGTGCTGAGCTACACGGCCAGATCGTTGCCCGCGCCGCTGGCAACCCGTTGTTTCTGGAGGAGCTCCTGCGTGCCGTGCAGAGCAGCGGAGCCGATTTCGACGCCCTGCCCGACAGCCTGAGCGGCCTGCTCCTTGCCCGCATTGACCGCCTTGATGAGCGCTCGCGCTCCATCTTGCGTATTGCCTCCGTGATCGGCCAGCGCTTCCCGGTTGGCGTGCTTCAGTCGATACAGATGGATGATCAGTCGGCCATCCTCAGCCAGTTGGCCCACCTTGATGCCCAGGATCTCACGAGTACCGAGCGCGAAATCCCCGAACGGGTGAGTCTCTTCCGCCACGGCCTGATGCAGGAGGTGGTCTACCAGAGTTTGCTGTACGCCCGTCGGCGCGAACTGCACCGCCGTATCGGCGAGCATCTGGAGCAACGCAACCGCGACGACCTGGCACAGGTGCGGGCTGAGTATGGCGACGATGGGAAGAACTATCTGGTGCAGGTTGGGCGCAACGGGTCGGTGTTGAGTCGGGCGGCGCGAGAGAATGGCACCGCAATCTTTCTGCTTGCCCACCACTACCGCCACAGCGACATGCCCGAGCGGGCTGTGCCCTATCTGCTGCTCTCGGGACACATCGCTCGCGACGATTATGCGAACGAGCAGGCCGTCCAGTCGTACCGCTGGGCGCTGGAGGTTCTGGCCACAAACCTTAATAGCCCGCGAGCCTGGGAGGCCCGCGAGGCTCTTGGTGACGTCCTCTGCACGCTGGGCCGCTATGACGAAGCGCAGCAGGAGTACGCCGCTCTGCTGGTGGGCGGCGGGTGGCAGGTGGCAGGCGAGTCCCTCACTCTGCCGCCCGCCGTCGCCGCCGAGGTGCTGCGCTCGTGGGGCGATGCGCTGGAGAAGCAGGGAAGCTACGCGGAGGCTCTGGAGAAATTGCATCAGGCTGAGGCGATCTGTCAGGATGGGATTAACGACGTGCCGCCGCTGCTGCTCTCGGCGATCTACGCCGATATGGGGCTGGTATTGCTGCGCATGGGCGAGTATGATCGTGCCTTGGAGATCTGTCAGATCGGACTGGCGAAGATCCGCAACGACCGGCGCAGTGCGGAGGACGAGCGGATTGAGGCGGATCTTCAGCAGCAGATTGGCACCATTCACGGTATGCGCGGCCAGTATGAGCAGGCCCGCTTTCATTTTGAGAATGCCCTGGCCGCTCAAGAAGCGATTGACGATCTCTTTGGCTGTAGCCGATTGCACAACAACCTTGGCTATCTCGCCCAACTCCAGAGCGACTACGAGCGCGCTGTGTCGCACTACGAGCAGGCGGAGGCGCTGGCCTCGAAGGTGCAGGCGAAGTATGTCCTCAGCAGTGTGCAACTCAATGCGGCTTACGCCTACTACCTGCTCGACCGCTACGATCAGGCCGAGCAGGCAAGTTACGATGTGCTGACGCTCTGTACTCAGATCGGAGATCGCGACGGGATCGCTAAGGTATACGGGGTACTCGGGGCAATCGCCTATAATCGGGGTGACTATGACACGGCGTTTGATGTCTACCAGCAGGCGTTAGATCGCCACTGTGAGCTTGGCGGTGGCTACGAGGAGGGGAATACCCTGGTACTCATTGCGGGGGTGTTCAATGCACGGGGCGAATATCAGCGGGGGCGAGCGCTGGCCGAGCAGGCTCAGGTGATTGCCGAACGGATCGATGTGCCAAAGCTGCGCGCCGAGGCTCTGTGTGCGCTGGCTGAGGCGAATCTGCGGGCGATCATGGCGACGGGCGCGGATCTCGCTGTTATTGCGCAGGCCACCTCAGCGGCCACGCAGGCCGCCGAAGTGGCTGCACAGATCGGCAGCCGCCTTGAGCTTGGTGTGGCCCTGCGGCTACTCGGACAGATCGCCGCCGTGCGCGCTGAACCCGCCGATGATCACTTTTTGGGGGCGATAGCGATCTTCGAGTCGATCTGTAGCGCGTTTGAACTGGCTCGCACGTGGGCGCGCTACGGCGAGTATCTCGCCGTGCGAAACCCCGAGACCTCGGCTGCGTATCTTAGGCGTGCAGAGGAAACCTTCAGTCGGATTGGCGCTCACGCTGAACTGCGCCGGATTACCGCGTAGGGAGCCGCTAACTAAATACAGGAGAATACCTATGTCGCAGGAAGTCGTTCAGCAGATTATTGGTCGTGCCGTCACTGACGCCGCCTTTCGCCAGCAGCTAATCGATAACGCCCACGAGGCGTGTAAGGATTATGATCTGACTCCTGATGAACTGAGCGCACTTGAGGCGCTTGATGCCGAGAGCCTCAAGGCGTTCGCCGGGAGCCTGGATGTGCGGATTACCAAGAGCGGCGGCAAGGGCTTTATTTAGCGAAGCGAATCTTGTTAATTGTCCCGTCAGACAAGGTTTCAGGTGCCAGGTTTCAGCGTGACAGTTTGTAGCGCGGGCTTCCAGCCTGCGGTGGTACTCCTGACCGCCTGGAAGGCGGCGCTACAGTCACTGCACACTGTCACGCTGAGCGAAGCGAAGCGTCCCGGCAACGATAATGCGCGTCGGGACGCTTCGCTTCGCTCCGCGTGACATGATGCCGGGATGCTTAGAAATTTCTGCGTCCTTTTGTTCAGCGGCGGCAAGATGTCAGATCCGGCTGGCCACGGCGTCGCCGACCTCCGCAGTGCTGCGGGCGCGCTGGTCACGCTGGGCAATGTCGCTCGTAACGACCCCGGACTCAAGCGTGGCGCTCACGGCGGCTTCGACGGCGCGGGCCTCGGTTTCGAGGCCGAACGAGTGGCGCAGCAGCAGGGCCGCGCTGAGGATGGTGGCAAAGGGGTTGGCCTTGCCCTGACCAGCGATGTCGGGGGCGCTCCCGTGGATCGGTTCGTAGAGGCCCATCTGGCCCGCGCCGAGAGAGGCGCTGGGCAGCATGCCCATAGAACCGGCCAGCATAGACGCCTCATCAGTAAGGATGTCGCCGAACATATTCTCGGTGACGATCACATCAAAATCGCTTGGCCGACGTAGCAGGTGCATGGCGCAGGCGTCCACCAGCATCCAGTCGTACTGTAGGTCGGCGAACTCCTCGTGCATGATCCTCGTAGTAATGCTGCGCCAGAGCCGACTCGTCTCCAGCACATTCGCCTTATCGACCAGAGTCAGGTGGCCGTTACGCTCGCGGGCAAGCCCGGCGGCCAGGCGCACGATCCGCTCGACCTCAACCTGGCTGTAGATACACAGGTCGCTGGCCCACTCACCGTGTTCATCGCGGTCGCGGCGCTTCTCACCGAAGTAGATCCCGCCCGTAAGTTCGCGCACAACCATCAGATCCACACCGGCGAGACGCTCGGGGCGCAACGGCGAGGAGTCGATCAAGAGCGGGTGAACCGTGACCGGGCGCAGGTTCGCATACAGCCCGAGAGCCTTGCGGATACCGAGGAGTCCCTGCTCAGGGCGCACCTTGGCGTTGGGGTCGTCCCACTTGGGGCCACCGACAGCACCCAGCAGCACCGCGCCGCTTGCACGGCAGGTAGCCACCGTCTCATCGGGGAGAGCCGATCCGGTCTGGTCAATGGCGATACCGCCGATCAGGGCCTCGCGGATTTGGAAGGTGTGGCCGTAGCGTGCGCCCACGGCGCGCAGCGTCTTTATCGCCTCGGCCACCACCTCGGGGCCGATCCCGTCGCCCGGCAGGGCGGTGATTGTGTAATCCACGTCAACCTCTCATTGGAATGGGAACACTTCAGAGCGGGCGACGCCACCCCTGGCTCTCCCGCCTTCTAACACGGAGATGATACCACACGATTTAAAAGCGGTAATGATTCGGTAACTTTTAGCCCCTATACTGCACCTACGTAGTCCACATGCACACGTTCCACCGGCCATACGCCATATAGAAGAGGGTATCAATGGCAACGCGAAGGATTGAGTCGTTCCTGCTGCGCATCGTCGTCTCTGACGAGCTACGGGTCGAGCCACAGCAGTGGCACGGGCGTATTCAGCACGTTGCTAGCGGCGCTGAGCAGCAGATTGATGAGCTTGCGCAGGCAGTGGCGTTTATCTCCAACCATCTAAGCAGTTGTGACGGTAAAGAGTTTACGTTTGAGCCAGTGAGAGTCAGCGAATGATCGCTTTGTGTCATGGCCAAGCAGGCAGCAGGTAGCCAGGATCGCTCCCGTTCACCATCGCCCCCGCCCGTTCCGCCTTTTCTCTCCGGCCTCTGAATGCCCCGGCTCCATGCTGCTATGCTTGGGTCTCGGGCAGATCTCCGTGAACCCTATCAGTTCCGCTTTTGATTTGCTGGTAGATCGCCACCGTCTGGGGCATCGGCTCAACACCGAGGTCTTGCTCTAAGGCGGCGACGCAGCGTGCGTAGATGCGCAGCGCCGTACTCCGCTCGCCAAGGCCACCGTAGGCACGCATGAGTAACTGGTACGCCTCTTCCTGGGCCTGGTCATACTCCAGCACACGCCAGGCCAGGCCGATTGCCTCGTGGGGCAGATCATCCTCGATCAGCATTGCTCCCAGCCGCAGCGAGACTTCAGTGAACAGCAGGCCCAGCCGTTCGCGCTCCACCACCGACCAGTCCTCATAAAGACAGTCGGGCAGGAAGGTGCCGCCATACAGTTCAATCGCCTGTCGGTAGAGGACGAGGGCTTCTTCCCGCCGACCGCGTTGGAATACGTTGCGGGCCTGGTCGGCCTTGGCCGAAAACGTGGCTGCATCGTAGCTGTGGTCGCTTTCGACATTGAATCCGTAGGTATCACCCTGCTGGATGACATAGTATGTGGGTGCGCCCTCGGGACGATTCGGCTCAATCGCTTTGGTGAGCCGTGAGAGGGTGACGCGCAGATTATTGGCAGCGGCCTCAACTTCAAGGCCAGGCCAGAGCATATCCATAATCCGATCACGGGGGAGCATACGCCCGCGCTCCACCAGGAGTAACTGGAGCAGTTGGCGGGCCTTGACGCTGCGCCAGTCGCGGTCGCGGATCTCCACCTCGCCGCGCCAGACGCCGAATCCGCCCAGGCTACGGACGTTGAGGGTATAGGCTGGCCGGTAGACGAGCCGCTCTAGGGCGTGTTCGGCGGCGAGGCGCACGGGGCCGTGACGATCCTTGAGCATCGAGCGCAGAGCCGGATAGGCCGAGGCGGCCCCGGCCTCACCGAGGAGTTGCGCAATGCGGGCGCGGGCGCTCGGGCCTGGGCTTATGTCGAGCATACGCAGGAGCAGGCCGGGAGCCTTGGCGGGCATCTGGTGGCGGAGCACCTCGCCCACAACGCGGGTCGCAATCCCCATCTGGAGATCCTGGGCTACCGCCTCCTCAATCGTCGCGGGGGGAAGGAAGGGCAAGTAGCCAAACCCGTACTCCTCACAAATCTGCCAACTGGCCCGCATATCCGCATCGAAGGTAACGCTATCGTCACGCCGCCGGGCCAGTGAAGCCCGATAGAAGCGAGTCAGGGCAAGGAAGAGGCCATCGCCACGCTGCGACATTTCAAAAACCAACTCGTCGGCAAGGCTGTCGGCCCGCTCAGCCTCGCCGCCTTCGCCAAGGCAGATGAGCAGCAGGATCTGCATCCAGAGGTCGTGGGTAGCCAGGGCGGCGAAGGGTGACTCGCCAGCGGTGGTGATAGTGCGTTGGAGCGGCGATGGTCGGTCGCCGACAGCCTCGGCGCTTGGTGCGCGTACCTGACGGAGCAGATTCACGGCGGCAGCAGCAGCGTGGGAAGGCTGGTCGGCGCGCAGAGACGCATAGGCGTCGAGAACGTGGACGCGAGCGAGGAGGGCACCGCCACCGACGCGGTTAGCAACCGCCCTGGCCCGTGCCAGATAGGTCGCGGCCTCCTCGTGGCGGCCCTGCTCAAGCAGCAGCAGCGCGAGGAATATCGCGCTATTGCCGATCACCCCCTCGTTTGAGAAGTCACTCAGGCGGCGGTGGGCGTCGAGGGCAACCCCAGTGGCGTCGAGGATCTGGCCCTGGAGGTAGAGGGCCATGGCCTGGAGCCGCAACAAGTTCTGGCGCAGGCGGTCATCGCGATCCACCTGGGGGATCTCCAGGGCGGCGGCGATTGTGGCCAGGGCAGCGGTAGGATAGCCCTGCTGGATCTGGATTGAACTGACGATCATTGCCAGGAGCCACTGCCAGAAGGTGCCGCGTGGGTGACGGTCGGCGTGGTCGGCCACACGCAGGGCGGCGGCGTAGCGCCCACGGCTATAGAGCAGGGCGGCCACACTCGCCATCGCCGCCCCGCGCGCCCAGGCATCGCGGCTACGGTTAGCGGCGCGCACCGCACGCACGCAGACAGCGGCGAAGTCGGCGGGGCGATCCTCCCAGAAGATCAAGGCGGCCATATCACTGAGGGCGCGCAGTTCGCGCTGGGCATTCCCCTGGGCCTGGTAGATCTCGGCGGCCCGGCTGATCGTGGTCAGAGCTTGGTCGCTACTGGTGACAGCGAGGCTCTGGCCCAATATATGGAGCAGATCCGGGTCGCGGTCGCGCAGATCAGCGGGCAGGCGAGCGATCCAGGCACGAATCGTGTCGCGCTGGGGCGTGTTGATCAGCGGCCACGCTTGATCGCGCAGGGCGCGGGCGATCAGTTGGTCATCGCCCGCAGCGGCGTAGTGACTGAGGGCCGCCTCCAGGCGTCCGCGCCGCTCGAAGGCCATGCCGTAGCGGTGATGAAGCGCCGTCAGTTCGGCCTTTGTGAAGATCTGATCAGTGCGCTCGCGCAGGAGACGCTGCCAGAGCGGGTGAAAGCGGTAGCTGCGTCCAGAATTCTCACTGCTATCGACGACAGTGATCGGTAGGCCAAGCTGGATACTATGGGCGAGTAGTTGCTCCGCCTCGGGCATAGGCAACGCCTCGGCGAGCAGATCGCCGTCCACATGCTCAGCCAGGGCGGCGCGGGACAGAAAGGCGATCAGGTTCGGTGGCAAGTCGGCCATGACTTCGGAGGCGAGGTATTCGAACAGATGCTGCTGGTTGCTGTCGAGGGCGTGGAGGTATGCCGGGCGCTGGGCAGGATTTTGGCGGGCCAGGGCGCGGGCGGCTAGTTGCACGCTGAGTACCCAGCCCTCGGTGCGAGCGAGGAGCAGTCGGAGATCGTCATCGCCCAATGCAACGCCGCTGCGCTCCAGCAAGGCCGCTGTCTCGTCCCAGGTGAGGGAGAGGTCGGATCGTTCGACCTCGACCAGATGATCTTCGGCGCGCATGCGCGGTAGCGGAGCGATACTGATGGGTCTGCGCGAAGCTACCACAATATGGAGCGTCGGGGGCGCGGTGCGCAGCAGGTAGCCAAGCAACATGCCGGTGATCGGGCCATCGCTGATCAAATGAAAGTCGTCGATGATCAGGAAGGTCGGCGTGTTCAGTTCGTTCTGAAGCTCGCTCAGCAAGGCACCCGCCACCAGGGGCCAGTCGTGCTGAAGGTCGGCGGCACTCTGGAGGATGCGCCACGCCTGCTCGCCCACATTAGGCATGTGGCTTTGGAAAGCGTTGATCAGGTAAGCCAGGAGCAACGCGGGAGCGCTATCGCCCGCGTCGAGTGCGAGCCAACAGACATTGGCCCCGGTACGGTTGAGTTCGGCGACCCACTGGGTGAGCAGGGTTGTCTTACCATAGCCAGCCGGCGCGGTCACCAGAGTCGCCGGGCGCAGGCGCACCTCCGCCAGCAGCGCCTGGAGGTCTGGACGCAGTAGCGCCTCGCTGCGGGCGGGCGGTGGGGTGAACTTGAGCGGCAGGAGCGCCATCCCCAGGGGGACTACGCTTCTCCGTTGAGCAACCTCTGTCATTGCATCTGCTCTATATGGTGGTCGTTGGTCGCTGTGGACGATGCGCCCCGGAGTTATTTGGCAGGTGGATCATTATACCGTTCAAATGCCCCATCTGCATAGAGTACAAAAATTGCCTGATTTCCCGCCCCCGGCTGCTGGTAGATCGGTGTATAAATCATGGCACCGCCGTCGAAGAACTGGATCACGCCAGGATTGCTGCTCTCCTTCAGTTCGATCTCCGGGCTAGTCCACGCGCCCAGCGCCTCCGCGACCCCGACCTTGCCGTAGTAGACTCGCCCAAAGCCACGGATAGGTGCGTTCGGGTCGCTGCTCGATGGCGGATCGGGGTAACGTGCCGCCTCGTCTGCACTTACCGTAGCATAGGAGCCGCTCGTAAGCCCGGAGAAGACAATAATCGTGTCGCGCAGGCCCGTCGGGTTGAGCCCCCAATAGAACATCGTCCCGCTCGCGAAAAACTGTTCGGAACCCTTGCCGATATGCTCGCTCTCTTTTGGGCAGCCCAGGTGATTGCGCACTCCGACGTTCGTGCGGTAGAGTTGGCCGAACCCGCCCGTGAGACGCCCCTCGGAGCAATCTGCGCTTGGCGACGGAGTCTCGGAGAGCGTGGGCGACGGAGTCTCGGAGAGCGTGGGCGACGGAGTCTCGGAGGGCGTGGGCGACGGAGTCTCGGAGGGCGTGGGCGACGGAGTCTCGGAGGGCGTGGGCGACGGAGTCGTCGACGCCGTCGGCTCTACTGTGATCGTGTGTACTATGTTGGGGGTAGGTACGATGATCGTCCTCGTGGGCGCGACGGGATTTGCTGCCCGTGGCGTCGCACTTGGGCTGGGTTCGGGTGTTTGGATCACGGATGCGCCGTCTGTCGATCCGAGCGTGGCCGTCGGCAAAAGCGTGGGCACGGCGGTGATCGGGGGTGTCGGGCTCGGGGACGTGGTGGGGAGAACCACGCTTCCGGTCACACCGCCGGTCTGTCGGCCCCCAACCATAAAGCCCAAGGCCACCGCGAGGCCACCGGCGATCAGGGCCAGGGTGATCGCCAGGAGCCAGGGAGTCATGCTGCCGCGTGGCTCTGTCGGTGTGGCCCGGCTCGCGGGTATAAGCGTCGTGTGGGTCGCTATCGGCACCTGTGACTCGCGGGCCTGCGTGGTGACGACCCGCTTGGCCGGGGTCGCTTCGGCCACTATGCTGACCCTCGTAGGCACACTGTTGATCGCATCAGCCGGGACGTGTGCGATCTGGGCTACTGCGGCGACTGGCGGTAGGGTTGGCGCGTATCCGACCGCAACGGCCCGCGTAACATCGGACATAGCGCACACGAAGGCTCCGGCGCTGCGCCAGCGGGCGTTTCTATCAGTGGCGATGGCCCGCAGCAGCACCGGGTCAAGATCGGGATTCACCCCATTGGACACACTGCTAGGCGGTGCTGGCTGCTGATAGAGGTGGCCCATCAGCACATCCTGGGTGTTACCCTCGAAGGCGTATCGACCTGTTAGGGCGCGGTACGCGAGCATCCCCAGGGCGTACACATCGGTGCGCGCATCTATCGGGCGACCAGCGATCTGCTCGGGGGCCATGTAGTGCGGCGTGCCGATCAGCGCGCCGGTGGTGGTGATGCCAGGAGTGTCAAGCCGCTTCGCAATGCCGAAGTCAGTCAGCATCACCTGGAGCTGGCTGGATGCCGTCTGGCTAAGGAAGATGTTGCCGGGCTTAATGTCGCGGTGGATCACCCCTCGGCTATGAGCATAGTCGAGGGCGTCGGCCACCGGCCCGAGGATCTGGCAGAGCGCGGCAAGGCTGAGCGTCCCGTCGCGCAGAAGCAGATCGTGCAGCGTCTCGCCGCTCAGCAGCTTCATCGCGATATAAGCCATGCCGTCGTGTTCGCCAACATCGTAGACCGGCACAATATTCGGGTGCTCTAGGGCCGCCGCCGTCACCGCCTCACGGGTGAATCGCTCAACCAGGGATTGGTCATCGCCATACTGAGGATAGAGAACCTTCAGGGCCACATCGCGCTGGAGCGCCGTATCGGCGGCACGATACACGGCGGCCATTCCGCCACGGCCCAACAGGTCTTTAATCAGATAGCGACCAAGGTGCTGGTTAATCAGAGTTTTCAGCATGCGTGTAAACCGCCTGCCAGGCATTAGTGACGCCTGACAATTATTTTAACATACCCCGTCTTCTGATAAACGTATCTCGTGTCGCTGATCTAGGGCTGATGCAACGTCACCCTCCGGCCCTCACCCCCCAGCCCCCTCTCCCTGAGCGGGAGAGGGGGAGTCGGATGCGTCCTGCTGCGGAATCTCCCCTCTCCCCGTGAGGGAGAGGGGCTGGGGGGTGAGGGCGGCCCGGCTGACGTTGCATCAGCCCTGCTTTAATCCCATTGACGATGTTGATCTGTGGGCCATGTTATACTACGCTCCTGGTTGCCTCTCGTGAAGATTGTCTCAACGCTGCAGGAGTCGGCTCTGTTCTCCGTACCCTGCACCCACATAGGCCCATGTCATTTCGTGATCGTTTTACGCGCCGCACCTGTGCTGGGAACCGGGTGCCGCGCCGACCGGCCCATCCTGGGCTGCTGCGCCGTCGTCAGATGATCCCGCCCGCACGGCTGCCACGCTTTTTTGTGCAGATCCTTGCTGCCCTGGCGGTGCTGGTGGTTCTCTCTGGGGCCGGGGTGTTCGGTGCAGGCTATGGCATCTACGCGCAAACTGCGGCTGTCCTGAAGCCACGACTTGACGCGCTCAACAGCCGCAACCTCTTCCAAACGTCGCGGATCTATGATCGCAACGGCACGTTGCTGTACGAGTTCTTCGATGCGGGCAAGCGCACCAACGTGAGCTTCGATGAGATTTCGCCGCTGCTGGTGCAGGCCACCGTCGCGGTCGAGGACAAATCGTTTTTTACCAACAAGGGCATCGATCTGAATGGCATTCTGCGTACGGCGATGAATAGCCTCCAGGTCGGATCGGAGACGGGCGGTGCTTCGACGATCACGCAGCAGGTGATCAAAAACAGCGTCCTCACAATTGAGGAGCGCACCCCCGAGAAGCGCTACGAGCGCAAGATGAAGGAGATCATTCTTGCCCAGGAACTCGATAAGATCTACGACAAGCAGCAGATCCTTGACCTCTACCTGAACGAGAATTTTTACGGCAATCTGGCCTATGGAATCGAGGCGGCCAGCGAGGTGTACTTTGGGGTGAAGGCGCGGGATCTGAGCTTGAACCAGGCGTCGCTCCTGGCTGGTCTGCCCCAGTTACCCAGTGTCTATAACCCGATCAACTACTTGGAGCGAGATGCCCAGGGCGGCTATCTGCCCGGCGTGCATCTCGGTGATGGCTGGGAGCAAGACAGTTACGAACTGCCGACCACCCTGAGCGCGCCGCGTTGGCGTCAGGTGGCGGTGTTGCGCCGGATGGTGGCCGACGGCTATGTGGGCACCAACGAGGCACGTACCGCGATTGCTCAGCCTCTGCGCTTTGCGCCGCAGGAAGTGCCGCTTAACGCGCCGCACTTTGTCTTCTATGTACGCGACCTGATCCAGGAGCGCTATGGACAGGCCGCGCTTACCGGCGGTGGCCTGCGTATTACGACGACCCTCGACCTCAACCTGCAACTCATGGTGCAGCAGAAGGCGTCCGAGCGCATCAAAGAACTCCAGTCGCGCAATATTCACAACGCGGCGGTGGTGGTGATGCAGCCGAACACCGGCGAGATCCTGGCGATGGTTGGGAGTATCGACTATCGCGCAATTGCGCCGACGACCACCAGGGGTGAGACGGGCAACGTCATTGATGGACAGGTGAATGTGGCGACACGCGAGCGACAGCCGGGATCCGCGCTCAAGCCCTTCACCTACCTCTCAGCGATGGAGCAGGGTATCACCCCCGACACGGTGATCTGGGATGTGCCCACGGTATTTCCGCTGCGGGGCGCGGAAACCTACGCGCCGCTGAACTATAACGCGCGGTTTAATGGGCCGGTGCGGATGCGCAACGCGGTGGCGAACTCGCTGAACATGCCCGCTGTGAAAGCCCTGAAGATGGGCGGGATTAAGAACGATCTCGATCTGCTTGATCGGGTGGGCGTGAAGACCGGCCTCAAACGCGGCGCGAACTTCTACGGCCTCTCGCTCACTCTGGGCGGCGGCGAGGTGACGCCCCTGGAGCTGACGACGGCCTACAACACCCTGGCCAGCGGTGGGCGCTACCACCCGCCCGTGTCGATCCTGGAGATCAGCGACGCCTCGGGCATGAGCCTTGAGCGCCGTCAGCCCGCCCCCGGCGAGCAGGTGGTCGCGCCGGATCTGGTGGCGATCCTCACCGATATGATGAGCGACGACCGGGCGCGTGCGCCGGTGTGGGGCATGAACAGCCAGCTTAAGCTCAGTCTGCCGTCTGCGGTGAAGACCGGCACCTCCAACGATTGGCGCGACGCCTGGGCCGCCGGGTTTACGCCATTTGTGACCGTCGGCGTCTGGACGGGCAACAACAATAATGAGCCGACCGAGCATGTCGAGAGCCTAACGGGCGGCGGTATCATCTGGCACAATGTAATGGAGGAGATCTTCCTCTGGATCAAGAACAAGCCACGCTACCGCACGCTGTTCGCCGAACCCTTCGGCGGCCTACAGATCCCGACGGAGTTTACCTTGCCCGCCGACGGCTCGGTGATGCGCAAGGCGATCTGCCCGTTGCCCGGCCCCTTCGGCGGCTACAACGAGGAACTGTTCACCAAGCCCATGCTCACGGCGATGCTCACGCCGACGAACACGCTCCCGCCCGGCCCCGCCCTGGACAGCGCGCTGGCTGCGCTCAGGGTGTCCTGTCGTGCTTTTGTGAAGGTACAGATCGTCCGCATCCCCACGGTCGAGGAGTGGGCCAGCGACGGATCGCTCCAGATCAACGCCACGTCCACAATAACCACCGCCGATAGTATGAAACCGAACAGGGTCATTCTCGATATGCGTCTGCTGAACCAGGGTCAGTACTGTCGCCCTGTGGATGGGCAGATCTACCCGGCGGGCCTCGCTCAAGAGATCTATATCTGGAAGACGCCGCCGCCTGACCCGGACGAGAAGGTGCAGTACGTCTGGAGTGGCGGCTCGGCTATCCTTAGTGCGCCGCCTGACGGCAGTGCTTCAAGCGGCGGCGGCGTGGGCATTAGTGCCCTATCGCCATGCGATCCGGCGCTGTTTGTACCGCCCAACTCGGTGCCGCCGGTGGCCGGTGCGATCAAGATGCCGGATCTGAAGCGCCTTGGCGAGAACCAGGCCAAAGAGTTGCTGGCGACTCTCGGGCTTGGCCCTGGAATGGTCTATGTGGACTACCAGACCCGCGAGCGCATCCCGAGCGACTATGACGTTTTTGCGCCGTATACGGTGGTGAGCTCCCTGCCCGTCGCGGGCGATTGGATCCTGCCGGGGACAACGGTAGTTCTCGGGGTGCGAGCGCCCGACCCCGATCTCACCCCGCCAACACCCGCGCCCGCTGCTGGCGAAACGCCGGTTGTCACCCCATGATCACGCCCGGTCGCCGCGATCCTCGCGCCAGCGGAAGACAAACTGCTTATCACCGGCGCGGTCGCGCTTAAAGCGCCAGAGCCGGGTTGGCCGCCCGCGACCCTCGCGCATGTGGGTTGTCTCCTCCAGCAGCCCGGCTTCCTTGATCTTGCGGTAGAAGTTACCCTTGTCAAGTTTCTCGTCGAGAATCTGCTCGTAGATGTGCTTCAGTTCTAGGATCGAGAAGAGTTCAGGCAGGAGTTGGAAGGCCAGGGTGGTGTATTCGAGCTTCGAGCGCAGCCGTGAGATCGCGTAGGCCAGAATCTGCTCGTGGTCAAAAGCGATATCGCGTGTGAGCGCGCTGATAGGAAACCAGCGCACATCGTGGCTCTCGTCGCTCACCCGCAGGTGTTGGGCGTCGAAGCGCACCAGGGCGATGTAGGCCACACTAATCACGCGGGTGCGCGGGTCGCGCCCAACATCCCCAAAGGTGAAGAGTTGCTCCATATACAGGTCGCGGACGCCCGTCTCTTCCTCAAGCTCGCGCCGGGCCGCCTGCTCCAGCGACTCGTCCATGTTGATAAAGCCGCCTGGGATCGCCCAGAATCCCTCGTAGGGCCATCGCTTGCGCTGTACCAGCAGCACGTGCAGCTCCCGCTCGATCAGCGTGAAGATCACGACATCGACGGTTACTGACGGGCGGTCGTAGCGTGAGGCGTCGTAGGTTGCCGCCGTCTCCTCGTGGTCTTCCATCACAGTGCTCCTAAAATAGTGTACATTAAACACTATTTTAGAGGCTCCCAGATGTCTTGTCAAGGGGGATTGTAGATTGTGGATTGTGGATTTTGGATTTTGGATTGCAGATTGAGCCTGCAATCACAAACCTAAGACAAGGTTCGCGGATATGTTACCGTTTGCGATGCTCGTAGTAGCGGCTTCAGCCGCACAGGCGCTGAAGCGCCCACTACGAACTGTAAACCTGAAACCTGCCACCTGAAACCTTGTCTAAAATCCAAAATCCAAAATCCAAAATCCAAAATCCAAAATCCAAAATCCAAAATCCAAAATCCAAAATCCAAAATCCGATCAGGCCAGGGCGAACGAGGCGGCGCCGAGCAGGGCGGCCTTAGGGTTCAGGATCACGTGGACGGGCATGGCGCTGAGCAGGTTGCGGAAGCGGCCTTTTTCACGGAAGGCGCTGAGGAAGCGCGGGTGACGCAATAGGGGCAAAATGCGCGGCGGGATGCCGCCGCCGATGTAGACCCCGCCGGTAGCGAGAACCTTCAGGGCCAGATTGCCCGTCTCGGAGCCGAGGATGCCGACAAACAGCTCGACCGTGGCCACGCAGAGCGGGCAGGGAGCGACGGCATCGAGGGCAAAACGCACGATGACCGGCGTCGGGTCGGTGGCGGCGGCGAGGGCGGCGGTCACCTCAGGGGTTTCGCGCTCAAAGACACAGTCGCGCACATAACTGTAGATATTGGGAATGCCCAGGCCCGAGCAGACGCGCTCATAGCTGACGTGGCCGATCTTAGCCTGGAGGTAGCGCAGCAGTTCGATCTCATCGGCGGTGTTGGGGGCAAAGCTGGCGTGACCGCCCTCTGAGGGGTAGGCCCGGTAGTGGGCGCCGTCCCAGGTCAGAAACGCCTCACCGAGGCCGGTGCCTGGGGCAATCACGCCCAGGGTGCCGCCAGCCACCGGCGCGCCCGCGTTGAGGGTAGCGACATCGTCGCCCTCAAGGATGCGTAGGGCGTTGGCGATGGACTCCAGATCGTTGAGGAGGTGGACGGGGCCGAGTCCCAGTCCCTCGCGGACAGCGGCGGCGTCGATCACCCAGGGCAAATTAGTGATCGAGGCCCGCCCCGCCACCACCGGGCCGGCCACCCCAAAGCAGGCAGACTCGACCGAGGCCGGGTTGGCAGCCAGGAACTCCCGGATCATCGCCTCAAGGCTGGTGTAGCCCGCGCTGGGGAAAGTCGCCTCGACCACAGGCGCGTGGGCGCCTGCCGCACGTGAGAAGAGGGCCAGGATCGTCTTTGTGCCACCGATGTCGCCCGCGAGGATCATGAACTTCTGCCTTTTTGCATACCGGCGGATGGCAGGGCTATTGCAACGTCCTCAGGTATCCAGTCGAATAAGCTGATCTCGCACCGGCCTTCCCCCCTCACCCCCTGCCCCTCTCCCTCACGGGGAGAGGGGAGATTCCGCACCAGGACGCATCCGACTCCCCCTCTCCCGCTCAGGGAGAGGGGGCTGTGCGGCGACTCTTTACGCGAGAGCCTTCTGGAGATCAGCAATCATCTCGGCGCGATCTCGTCCGGGGGCATAGACCGCCGAGCCGGTCACGGCAACTGTCGCCCCGGCGTCGCGCACAGCGGCGATCAGATCTTTGTTCACCCCGCCATCCACCTGAAGTTCAATCCCGCTCAGACCGCGCTCGTCAATCATACGCCGCAGCCGGGCGATCTTATCGAGCGAGCCAGGGATAAAGCGCTGCCCGCCGAAGCCGGGGTTGACGCTCATAATCAGGGCGAGGGACAAGTCGGGCAGGATCTCCTCCAGGGCGCTCAGGGGCGTAGCCGGGTTGAGCGCCACGCCTGGCCGCTTGCCCAGGCTGCGGATCTGCTGCACGGTGCGGTGCAGGTGCGGGCAGACCTCAGCGTGAACGGTGATGTAGTCACAACCGGCGGAGGCGAACTCCTCCAGGTAGCGATCCGGGTCAGCGATCATCAGGTGGGCGTCAACAATCGCCCCGTAGCGGTCGGCGATTGGGCGCAGGGAGCGCACCACCAGCGGCCCGAAGCTGATGTTCGGGACAAAGCGACCGTCCATCACATCGAGATGGAGCCAGCGGATCCCCGCCTCGAAGGCGGCCGTTACCTCTTCCCCGAGGCGGGTAAAGTCGGCGGTCAGGATTGAGGGGGCGATGTGCAGCATTGCTACGTAACCTTACTTCTGAATATGGCGGATTCCAGCGGCTCCGGCGACGATCAGGTCGGTGGCCATGCCCAGGAAGAGTCCATGCTCGACGATACCGACGCGGGCTGAGAGCCGGGCCGCCAGGGTTTCTAGGTCGTCCATCGGGCCGAAGTTACAGTCGAGCAGGTAGTTGCCCTGGTCGGTGAGCAACGGCTCGCCGTCTTCGCGTAGGCGCAGACTTACCTTAGCCCCCAGGGTGGCAATCCAGCGGGCCTGTGCTCCCCAGCCAAAGGGCACCACCTCCACCGGCAGCGCCCAGGTTGTGCCCAGCCGCGCCGAGAGTTTGCTCTCATCAACAATAATTACCTCGCGCAGGCTGGACTGAGCGACGATCTTCTCGCGCAGCAGGGCCGCGCCGCCGCCCTTGATCAAATTGAGCTGCGGGTCTACCTCGTCGGCCCCGTCGATAGTGAGATCGACCTGAGCATGATCTTCCAAAGTTGTTATTGGGATGCCGAGCCGTCGGGCCTCCTCCTCAACCCGCAGGGCACAGGGAATACCGACAATATCGCGGAGTTCACCACTAGCGAGCAAGGCACCGATCCGCCGAACCGCGTAGATCGCCGTGCTGCCCACACCCAGCCCAACCACCATCCCTGACTGCACAAGGCTCGCGGCCTGCTCTGCCGCCTGCCGCTTCAGATCCTCACGCTGCGCCGCGTCACTCATATCGCTCCCCCTGTATGCCTTCCGTGCGTGCATAAATTGTACACTAGATCGGGCCTGTCCGATTCAGCCCCTGCACGCAAGGTCACACGCTTGTCGCAAGGGACGGTATAATGGCATGTAGCACGAGTGACCACTGATCCTCACACACAGGGCAGCACGTAATACATGCATACACACCGGATCCCGTGGTCGCTCATTATTGGTGCGCTTTTGCTCATGGCAGTCGTGGCGCTTGGTATCCATAACTGGCCGACCATTCACGACGCTACGCGGCTGATGCAACATGCGCGACCGGGCTGGCTGATGCTTGGCGTCCTCGCCGTTGCATTGGGGTTTGTCTGTGCGGGGCAGATTTACGGGCGTGTGCTAGGAATTCTTGGCTTCCGGCTCCCGCAGCTCTGGCTGATCTCAGCCGCGATGGTGTCGATCCTGATCAGCCAGACTATCCCAGCCGGTACGGTGGCGAGCTACGCTTTCCTGACTTCAAGCCTGCGCCGACGCGGTATCCCGGCCACAAGCGTGGCTCTGCTGGCCAGTCTTGAGCTCTTTACCTGGATCGGCGGGATGCTGGTGCTGTTCTGTTTCGGGTTGATCTATAAGATCGTCTTCCTTGGTGACAACAGCACGTCACAGATCACCTATCCGGCGGCGATGCTTGCCCTGGCCGTGGTGGGGGCGATTGCCTTCGCCAGCACACGTCCGCGTCCGACCCTGCATCGCTGGGTGACACTGCTTGGCCGGGTGGCGGGGCGGATTGTGCGGCGCAGTTGGTCGGAGGCGCATATTCACCAGATCGTCGATGAACTCGACACGAACCGCCGCCTGATTATGGAGCGTCCGCGCCAGGCTGTGGTGCTGCTCTGTCTCCAACTGTTCGTCTTTTTCCTGCATAGTATGGCGCTGCTCATGCTGATCCACGCCCTCGGTTCTACCGCCCCGCCGCTGGCCGTGCTGGCGGCCTACGGGCTAGCGCTGATCGTCAGCACATTCACGGCGCTGCCCGGCGGCGGCGGCACGGTTGAGGCGGCCCTTACTCTTTCGCTCACCGCCGAGGGTGTCCCACCCGAGGCCGCTCTGGGTGCGACCATCCTCTTTCGCCTATGTAGCTTCTGGCTGCTACTGCCGCTGGGAGCTATTTGCTACCGTTTATTAACCACGAGTAACGACCAGCGATTGCAAAGCGACCAATGAACTACGAAACACAAACCTCAACCACCGTCGATCCCGGGGCGGCAGCGTCTGCGCGGACGAAGGCAATGTTAGTTCATCTCTACACCGCCTCGACGATGGTTGTTCTCATGGTATCTACGGCATTCCTGCTGAATAATCAGTTGACAGCGGCGCTCTTTACGATGCTCCTGAGCATTGTGATTGATGCGACCGACGGTTCGCTGGCGCGCCGCTTTAAGGTGAAGCAGCATGTGCCTGAGTACGACGGGCGCACGATGGACGATATTATCGACTATGTGTCCTATGTGTTTCTTCCGGCGATCTTTATGCTCAAGGCCCAGATGCTGCTGGAGCCGGCGATTATTTTCTGCTGCCTCCCGCTGATCGCCAGCGCCTTTGGGTTCTCACGTGTCGATGCGAAGCTCGACGCCGATGGCTTCTTTGTCGGCTTTCCATCCTACTGGAACATCGTCATTGGCTACTTCTACCTAACTGGGTCACCGCCCTGGCTGAACACACTGATCATCGTCTTCCTGACGGCGTTGGTCTTTGTACCCACGCGCTACATCTACATCACGCGGTTCCCACGGCTGCGGCGCGCACATCTGGCCGGGGCAACGCTCAGCGGGATCACGATGCTCGCCGCCCTGTTTGTCGGCGGCGATCTGCGGCTGACGCTGGTGCTGATCTCGCTGATCTACCCGGTGATCTACACGGTCTACTCGCTGATCCTCGACCGGCGGGCGCGCAGGGCTGTGCGCTGAATGGTAAGATGCCTACCATGAGTCCATATCGACGCTACTGCCTCTCCCGTGCGCTTCTTCCCCTGGCTTTGGCCCTGGCCGTTGTTGGCTGCGAGGTGGTGGACGTACCTGCCCCCGGTGTGCTGACATCCGCCACGCCAAGCGTAGGGCGCGTGGCCCCATCAACCGCCGCGCCTACCCGAACGCCCGCGACACCCGCGCTCCCTCCGGAACCTGTGCTGTTGAGTCGGGCGATGGCTGCGCGGGCCATTGGCGAGTATACCGCCGCCGGGGTCGATCTGGACGCGCTGCTCCACGCCTATCCTGACGCGGCTGAAGCCCGCCCGGCCCGCTTCTACCTCGCCGAAAGCCTGGCCCTGCGGGACAACTGGACGGCGGCGGTGGAACTGCTGCGGCCCTTTGTGGATGCGCCGGTGGATGATGCCCTGCGCGCCCCGGCGATTTTCTGGCTGGCCCGTGGCTATGAGTCGGCGGGGGATCACGCCGCTGCTGTCGCTGCCTATCAGCGCTACCGTGACCTGGGTACGCCGCTGGAGCCATACGCGGCCATCCGCCAGGCGGCGCAGTATGAGGCGGCCGGCCAGCTTGCCGAGGCTGCCGTGGCCTACGAACACGCCGCCCGCGCTGATAGTGTGCGTGGTGAGCGGGCCGGTAGCTTCGAGCGAGCTATTGATCTGCGCCGTCGCATTGGCCAGCCCGAGGCCGGGATTGCGCTCTATGCTGAGTTGCTGACCCTGGCGGATCTGCCCACCTACCGGGCGCGCATTCTGAGTGAGGCCGCCGCTCTGGCTCAGGATCTTGGTCAGACCGAGCGGGCCAACCTCTGGCTGCGCCAGATTATTGCCGATGCCCCTGACACGCCTGAGGCTGCCGCCGCTGTTGACCACCTTCTTGAGGCGGGCGACCCGACCCTGGCGTCCTCCGCTGCGGGCAGGATCTATTTCGATAACGGGCGCTGGGCCGACGCCATCGCCCAGTTCGACACGGCTATCGCTCAGAGCCAGGATACGGAGGCGGGCGTGGAGCTGCGCCGCCTACGCGGGCTGGCCCTGCGTGCCCAGGGCGACTTCCCCGCTGCCCTGGCCGCCTTGGCCGAGGCGGGTGCCCTCAGTCCGAACGGCGAGCCCGGACGCCAGACGCAGCTCGATTGGGTGCAGACCCTCGGCCAGAGCGGCGAGGTTGATCGGGCCAGCCAGGCGTACCAGGAGTATGCCGCCACCTACGCCGCTGATCTACGTGCCCCCGAGGCGCTCTCGCGTGCGGCTGAACTGCGTGAGCGCCTGGGTGATGCTGCTGGCGCCAGCGCCCTGCGCCTCGATCTTGGCCGCCGTTACCCGCAGAGCGATCAGGCCGCCGCCGCTGTCCGCCGTATTGGCATGGATCTCTTCGGCGCTGGGCGCTATGCCGAGGCCGAGGCCGCGTGGCTGATCCTCGCCACCGCCCGTGGTGGCGATGTCCAGGCCCAGAGCGCGTTCTGGGCGGGCCGTTCGGTCAGCGCCCAGGGCGATACGGCCCGCGCCGCCGACCTCTTCCGCCGCGCCCTGGCAGCATCCCCCGCGAGCTACTACGGTGCCCGCGCCGCCGAGGAGCTTGGTGGCGTGACTCAGGGCACCCTCGCTATCGAGACGCCCCTCGGCGA
Organism: uncultured Oscillochloris sp.; assembly: GCA_903877945.1. GTDB lineage: Bacteria > Chloroflexota > Chloroflexia > Chloroflexales > Chloroflexaceae > Oscillochloris. The sequence goes on from CAIRFY010000154.1 coordinate 23,643, forward strand.
CGCCGACTGGGAGTCCCTGCGCTCCTGGGTGCGCGGCTGGCCCGGTCAGGCGGCGGACGTTGCCCAAACAGACCTGGGCGTAGAGGCGGATGGCTTCGTGCGCCGGGCGACCTTGCTGGCGGACGTGGGCCTTGCCAATGAGTCGCGGAACGAGTGGATGGCGGCGGCTGACCGCTGGGAAAAAGATGCGCCCCACCTGACGGAACTGGCCCGTCTGGCGTATGCGAAAGGATCAACCTCCATTGCCCTGCGCGCCGCCGCACGCCTCGCCCGGCTGGCCCCCGCCGGGGCGACTCTGCCCCCGGCCCTTGACCGACTGCTTTACCCTGCTCCTTACGCGGGCCTCGTGGCCCAGCAGTCCGCCGAACGCTCGCTCGATCCGCGCCTGCTCTACGCACTCCTGCGCCAAGAAAGTCTGTTCGACCCGCAGGCGACATCGTGGGTGGGCGCACGCGGACTCGGCCAGGTGATGCCTGAGACGGGCCAGGGCATCGCCCAGAGCCTGGGCGTAGCTAACTTCAGCGTGGACGACCTGTACCACCCGGCGGTCAGCGTGCGTTTTGCGGCCTTTTACCTGAAAGAGCGGCTCGATGATATGGGGGGCAGCGTGCAGGCGGCTCTGTCCGCCTACAACGGCGGGTTGGGGAATGCCCAGCGCTGGGCTGGCGGCAGCAGCGTGGCCGACCCGGATCTTTTCACCGAAGGCGTGGATTTTGCCGAAACCAGGGGCTACATTAAGGCGGTGTACGGCTTCTACGCGGCGTACCAACGACTGTACGCACGACCGTAGGGCCGCATTTTTTTTGGTTGAAATTGCCAGCTTCACTGGCAATTTCAACCAAAAAAGAAGGTTATGAGAACATCCGCGACGCCGATGACCGGGGCAGGACGACGGTGAACACACTGCCTTTGTTGGCGGCGCTGCGCACCGTCACCTGGCCGCCGTGGGCATCGACCACATGGCGCACGATGGCGAGGCCAAGGCCACTGCCAGGTTGGTTGCGGGCCAGTGAGCTATTGACCTGGTAGAAGGGCAGGAAGATTTTTTCCAGATACTCGGGGGCGATGCCAATGCCGTTATCCTCGACGCGCATAATCAGCCGCGAAGGCTCATCGTGGAGTACCAGGCGCACGTGTCCGCCCTGCGGCGTAAACTTGATCGCGTTATCGAGCAGGCTGCGCAGCAGCTGATCCATGCCGCTGGGGTCGGCCTGGATCGGCGCGATCTCGGTTGCCACAACATCGAAGCGCAGCCCCACCTCTGCGGCCCGCTCCTTGAATGTGGCGATGATCTGGCGCAGCACGTCCTGGGGGTGAACAGCGCGCAGGTGAAAGCTGCGTGTGCGCAACTCTTGGAAGTAGAGCAGGTTGTTGAGTTGCAACGAGAGCGTGTCGCCGCTACGCCGCATCACCTTGATTGCCTCGTTCTGCGGTGTACTCAGCTCACCAAGCATCCCTCGGTCGAAGAGTTCGATATAGCCGAGGAGCGAGGTCAGCGGGGTGCGCAGTTCGTGGGAGAGCGTGGCGAGAAACTGGCTCTTAAGCTGATCAAGCTCCTGAAGTTCGGCGTTGGCCGCGCTCAGTTCGCGCACGCGCTGCTCTAGTCGCTCCACGAGTTTCTGGTTGTAGGCACGGAGCAGCCCGACCTCGTCGGTGCCGGTCGCTACCTTATCGCGCCGACCGCCGATAAACTCGCTGACTTGCAGGGGCAACTGGCGCGCATCGATTGGCTTGATCAGGTAGCCGTCGCATCCGGCTACCAGCGCCCGCTCCCGCGACTCGGGCGTCCCGTCGGCTGTCAGTGCGATGATTGGCACCCCGTCGAGGTGCGGCAGGCTGCGCAGCCGTGTGGTGGTCTCGTAGCCGTCGAGTCCAGGAATGTTGAGATCCACGAGTACGAGCGTCGGCAGCGACTCGCGGGCCATCGACACACCGCGTGGGCCGTCTTCGGCGATCAGCACGAGGTAGCCACGCGCACCTAGCACCCGTTGGACGAGCCGCTGGTTGTCGGGATTGTCCTCGATGTAGAGGATTTTTTGCTGTGATTCGCTCATCTGCTGGTGGGAGTGAAGGGGCGGTTGCGCCGCCTCTTCGGTATTTTTTGGTGAGGTTGGGCGACACTACTCAGGACTCATCCCGCTACTGGCATGGTGAAGATAAAGGTGCTGCCCTCGTTGATCACGCTCTCGACCCAGATCTGGCCCTGGTGGGCCTCGACCAGCCGCCGTACAATGGCGAGTCCGAGCCCGGTGCCGCGCTGTCGCGACCGGCGTCCAAGGATCTGAACGAACTCATCGAAGATATCTCGCTGTCGGTCAGCGGGAATTCCGATCCCGGTGTCGCGCACGCTTACCACGACATACGGCACGACCGCGCCGCTGGCGCTCATCTGATCGCGGGTGGTTGCGCTCACGGTGATTGTGCCGCGTTCGGTGAATTTTACCGCGTTTGAGAGCAGGTTCAGCAGGATCTGACGCACGCGATTTGCATCGGCATAGATCAGCGGCAGATCGGACGGGGTGCTGTGGTTTAAGCTCACCCTGCCCTCGCGCAGCAGCGCCTGCATAGTATCGGCAACCTCGCCGACAAGCAGACGCAGATCGACCTGTCCAAGATCGAGGTCGAGGTGCCCCGCCTCAATGCGCGAGAGGTCGAGCAGTTCGTTGATCAGGTGCAGCAGGAAGCGACCGTTGCGGTTGATGCTCTGCGCATCCTCGCGCTGGGCTGGGGTCAGCGGCCCCTCAATATCGTCGATGAGGACGGTCGAAAAGCCGATGATCGCGTTGAGCGGCGTGCGCAGTTCGTGCGAAATACCGGCCAGAAAGTCACTCTTGCGCCGGTCGGCGAGCTGGGCGTGGTCGAGGGCGGCCCGCAGTTCCTCGGTGCGCCGCGTCACCCGGCGTTCCAGTTCGGTGTAGAGCTGCACGTTCTGGATGGTCAGCCCAACCATGTTGGCGAACATCAGGAGTTGACTGGCATCCTGGGGCTGAATCGCACGCTGGCGCAGATGGAAATCGGCGGAGAGCAAGCCGATCACCCGCTCATCACGACCGATGATCGGCACCTGGACATACGAGTGGCTGGCTGAGGCGGCCTGCGTGCGTGGCTCAACCTGCGGGTGGTGCCAGGGGTCGTCCACAATCACCGCCTTGCCGCTGCGCACCACGTCAGACTCCACCGTCTCGCCGTCGACCCGCAGCGGGTCGGCGTTGGCGACCTCAATGAAGTGGCTGGCCTGATCCTCGTTGCCTGCTCCGAACGAGGCTCCCACGACACGCATCTGCTCGCCATCCACGAGGTAGAGAGCCGCACGGTCGAAGCCGAATCGCTCGCAGACAACGTTAGGGATGGCTCTGAGCAGATGCGGCAGATCGAGGATGCCTTTCAGTTCGTTGGAGACGCTGTTGAGCATCGCCAAGCGACGAGCATTCTGCTCAAGCTCATCTACCTTCTCTTGGAACACATCGGTCATGCGGTTGAACGCATCAACGAGCTGGCCGATCTCGTCTTTCCCCGTGCGGGGCAGCCGTTGGTCGAGATGGCCGTCGGCTACCGCCTGCACACCTCGCTGGATAATGCGGATCTGGCGAGTGAAGGAGAGCGAGAGGAGCAGGCTGCCGACGCCGATGATTGCGGCGATCAGCACGAGCAAGATGACTACCTGGCTGCGTAGATGATCCTGGCTCTCGGCGATGCGCTGTCCCGTGGCCAGGGCTGGCTCGATAATTTCGTTGGCTGGAATGACCATGCCCACGCTCCAGCCGACGGTGGTAATCGGCGCGTAGGCGATGTAGGTGGGCTGGTCGGCGGCACCTATCGTCTCCACGCCGCTCTGGCGGTTGAGCATGTGCTGCACCAATCCACGCAGATTCTCGCTGGGCGACGTGAGCAGGTTCCCGGTGCGGAAGGGTTCGTCCGCGTGCGCCTCCGCTGCCGCCATGTCGGGCTGCACAATCACGTTGCCCACCGTATTGAGCATAAAGGCGTAGCCGCTCTCACCGATGTCAACGGTAAGTAAATCCTGCTGGATCGTCTTCAGCAGCAGATCGAAGGCAACCACACCGATCAAGTTGCCCTGGCGATCATACAGCGGCGTGGCGCAGGTGGTGATAAGAACACCGCTGTTCGCATCAATATAGGCATCGGTCCAGACGGTTGCTTTGGCCGCACGGGCCTTGGTATACCAGGGCCGCTCGCGTGGATCGAAGGGCGTGGCCGTCATGAGCGTGTCGATCATCGCGTCGTTACTGAAGGCGATCACGCCGCCCTGCTCCAAGCCGATGTAGCCGATACTCATCAGGGGGTTATGGCTAACGGCGGCATGGAGCAGCGGGATGAGGCGTTGGCTATAGGCCACCTGACTCGCGTGCCTTGCCAGGAGTTCGGCGCTTGGCGCGGGGGCGATCCAGACCCGTGTGGCGTCGGGCGTGGGCTGCGGGCCACCGTAGAGGCCAGTGGCATAGGCGGCGATGCTCTCAACCTGCTGCTGAACCCCCGCAAGCGAAACATCGTAGAGATGGGCCTTCTCACGGACGCGCAGGGCCAGGGTCGACTCGGCCTGGGTTCGGAGGGCACTGGTGCCCTCTTCGACCGCCGTATCGCGGGCACGCGAAAGTTCCGTCAGCCCCAGCCAGCCCACAAGGACCAGGGGCGGGAGCGACATGCTGAGCAGGAGCAGTAGAATTTTCTGCTGGATGCGTGAACGGAAACGGAGCATGGCCTGAGCCTGATGGGCCTTTCGTATCGGCAGGAGGTGTCTAACCCTATCGTAACAGGGATGCGTCTTCACAACAATTGGAGAAGGTTAATGTCGGATGACAGGGTGATTTGCGCCGCTCTGTGAAGGGCCTTATACTGGAGGCTCAAAGACTGCCAGATCCGTAATCGCGCCCCTGCGCGATCTTGGGAGAGACCATGGAGTACGCCCTCGAACGCTTCACCGCGCAGGTGAAGGCGGTGATCGCGGCGACGGGGCGAGTGGCCCCGGCCCTGATTGAGACGGCCACGCCGAAGTCAACGATTCCGGCTGATGTGGCCTTCCCGGCATTCCGCGCCGCGAAGGAGTTGCGTGTACCGCCGGCACAACTGGCTGCCGAGTTGGCTGTCGCGATAACCATTCCCGACGGCTCGCTGATCGGCAAGGTTGAGGCCGTCGGCCCATTTCTCAACTTCAGCATGCACCCGCAGCGCCTCGCCACGGCGGTGCTGGCCGAGATCGCCGCCCGTGGCGATGGCTACGGTCGGCAGCCCGATGGCGTCGGCAAGACGGTTGTGGTCGATTATTCGGCCCCCAACATCGCCAAGCGCATGCACGTCGGCCATATCCGCAGCACGATCATCGGCCAGAGCCTGGTGAATATTTTTCGCGCCCTCGGCTATACGGTGGTTGGCGATAACCACCTGGGCGACTGGGGTAAGCAGTTCGGTGTGGTGCTGGCCTCGATTGCACTCTACGGCACGCCTGATGCCGAGGGCGAGACGGCCCTTGAGGAACTGGAGGCGCAGTACTCGCGCTATGCCGCCGCCGCCAAGGAGCAGCCCGAGTTGGACGAGGAGGCCCGGATCTGGTCACTGCGGCTTGAGCAGGGCGACCCGCACGCCCGCGCGCTCTGGCAGTGGTGTGTCGATCTGACCATGCACGCCGCCCAGCGCAACTACGACCGCCTGGGCGTGCATATCGACCACGCCTATGGCGAGAGTTTTTATGAGGATATGCTGCCCGGTGTGATTAGTGCGGCTCTGGAAAAGGGTGTAGCCTTCCGTGAGGATGGCGGCGCGGTGGTGATTGAGAACCTCGATAACCTGTCCACTTTCCTGCTTCAACGTAGCGACGGCGGCACCCTGTATATGACCCGCGATGTGGCGACGGTGCTATTCCGCCTCACGGAGTTCCACCCGTCCCGGCTAATCTATGTGGTCGGTGAGCCGCAGGCTCTGCACTTGCGCCAACTCTTCGCCCTGACGCGGGCGATGGGCAATGCTCAGGGCGTCGATCTCACGCATGTGGCCTTCGGCACGGTGTTCGACGCCAGTGGTCAGCCCCTCTCGACCCGGCGTGGTAACATGGTCTACCTAGAAAGCCTGCTTGACGAGGCGGTGGCGCGGGCGCGGGCGGTGGTGGAGAAGAAGAGCCCCGATCTGCCCGAGGACGAGAAGGCCGCCGTCGCTGAAGCGGTCGGTGTGGGCGCGGTGGTTTATAACGATTTATACCAGGATACCAAGCGCAACATCACGCTGGACTGGGAGCGCATGCTGGCTACGGATGGCAACAGCGCCACCTACTTGCAATACTCGCACGCACGCTGCCGCTCGATCCTGCGGCGGGCCGAGGCGGATGGCTCAGCCCCCTCCGACGCTTCGCTGCTGACTCACCCGGCGGAGACGAGCCTGATCAAGCACCTGGCCCGGCTGCCCGAGGCTCTGCGCGAGGCCGGAACGCGCTACGCGCCCTTTGTGATCGCCGACTGGTGCTACACCACGGCCCGTGAGTTCGGCGTCTTCTTCGAGCAGTGCCAGGTGCTCAAGGCCGAGAGCTCGGAGTTGCGTGCTGCCCGACTCTCCCTGGTCGCCGCCACCGCCCACGCCCTCAAGGTCGGCCTGGGCCTGCTGGGCATCCGGGCACCTGAGCGGATGTAGGAATGCGGAATGCAAAATGCAAGATGCAAGATGCAAGATGCAAGATGCAAGATGCAAGATGCGAGTTCATGTTAGGGACGCGGATTTTTTTAATTGTTCTATTGCGGGTGATCTGTCACGCTGAGCGAAGCGAAGC
>CAIRFY010000155.1 GCA_903877945.1 uncultured Oscillochloris sp.
ACAGCTTTCCTGGGCCGGGCGTTGGCCGTAGATTCAGGGACGGATACGCACATCGGTGAACACCAACGGAAACAGGGAACGGGTACTCACCGGTTCATACCCTTGCGCAGCGAGGGCTGCCAGCAGCACGACCGCATTGTTCTGATCAGCCACCAGCGTGGCCTCACCGACGCCGTGGGCGCGAGCGAGCTGCGCCCAATCGTGGAGCGAAGTGGCCGTAGACGTGATAAACCAGTCCTTCTGCCCAAAGATCGGAGCAGCGTTAAGGGGTAACCAGGTTTGATCCGTGATCACCGCACGAGGCGGTGCAGCGCTGATTGCCTGGTTCAGTCGCAGTGAGAAGCTCCGTTCGTTCATGATCACGTGGAAGCCACGAGCGTGCATGCCGAACCCAATAATCACCAGAGCAATCCCGGCGGCCTGTCCGAAGATCGAGAGTCGCTGGTATCCTCCGCGCCATAGCCCGAGAATCGCAAGCAGTGGATAGAAGGTAAGGGCAAAGCGTGCGCCCCACTCCAACCCGCCGTGCGGGCTGCTTCCGCGCACCATGAGGATGGCGAACGCATAGGCGGTCAGCCCTCCAAGCGTCGTGAGCAGAAAGACCCGCAGCCGCTGGTCGCCGGATCGCCACATTGCACGGGTCTGGCTGAGACCGAGCAGTGCCCAGGGCGTGGTGAAGAGGAGTCCGTGGCCCGAGCGATAGTAGGCGGGCAGGAACCAGAAAATTGCAGCGGCGAACGCGCACACCATCAAGCAAACGGCGAGCAGATGCCCGACCAGTCGAGATTCGGGATCAAGAAAGCCGCACATGATCGCCATCACCGCCGCGCCAGCCCACACATTGCCCAGCCAGCCCGCGCCCAATTGCCCGTCAGAGGTCGGTCCGATCAACAGATCCGGGATGGCCTGGAGTTGCGCCGAGCGGATGTAGGCGAACGGGATGAAGATATGTGAGGCATCATCGGGGAGCGGCTGTCCAGCGAACAGGATCTGGTGCAACGGAATGTAGGGCAATAGGAGTATGGACAGGATCGCCCCAGACCACACAATCCCCCAGCGACGCTCGGTAACCAGCAGCCATGTCGCCGCGAGCAGCGCCCCACAAAAGAGAATTGTGTCTGGGCGCATATAAATCGCCAGAGCAAAGATCACGCTCGTCCCCGTCCACCGTAGCAGATCGAGCCAGGTTCGGCGAAGGGGACGCAGATTCAGCACGAGCCAACTACCAGCCAGGATCAAACTGCTCGCCAGGGTATGTTCCCAGAACATCACCGCGTAGATCAGCACCGGACTTCCGAGGCTGATCAAGAGCCACAAGCTCATGCTGCGGTTTGCGGGAGCAATCAGATAGCAGCTCAAGATACAGATCGTAGCCCCACCAAGCGCCGGGAGGAGGGAGAGTCCGTAGCTGCCGAACAAATGGTAGAAGGGCAGGCTCAGCAGCGGGAAGATTGGCAAGCGCCCAAAAGAGAGCGCCTGGTCACGCACCTGCAGCAAATCCATGGTCGCAAAGCGCAGTTCTGGATCGACGCGAATGCCGCTGTAGGGTATGCTAACGTCGATCTTCCCACCTTCAAGACGCATGTACGACATCTGAAGCAACTTTGCTCCTTCGTCGGGCGACCAGATTGCACCAGGGGAGAGCCACCCGTAGGCGAGGGCGAGGTATATTACGAACGTGACCAGCCCATAGACAAGCGGAGCCAGCGGGTGGGTAGCAAACGAAAGCACCTGCGAAACACGTCCCCCAGAGGGCGGGTTAGTCATTGCGATCACCACCCTCTCCGCCTCAAAGTCTGCCATTTACGTGGCGGACTCAGCCGCATGTGCGCTGAAACGCCTCCTCCGAACGCCGCAAACAGTAATATATCAAGCGCATGCCTATTATACCGTATACTCCCATAAGCACATATGGTATACTACCCGAATACTTAACGGTGTCTTGTTTTTTTGCTGGATAGTAGGATTTTTGTACGGAATCTGTACACTCATCCGTCAATCACGTATGCGAGATCGCCTATGGCATCACCAGCGACTGCGCACCACCACCATCGCCTCAATCCTGCGGCGTTGTTTGGTATGGTGCCGATAAGTCCCGCGATCCTCACAGCCGGCGTGGCATGTGTTGTCTACCTGCTCACCCTCGCTCCCACAGTTTTCACGCTTGATAGCGCCGAGTTTACGCTAGCAGCCTACACACTAGGTTTGGCCCACAGCCCAGGCTACCCCGCCTACCTCCTGCTGCTCCACCTATTTCAACAGTTGCCGATTGGCGATGTTGGATACCGTGCAAACCTTTTTTCTGCTCTCGCCAACTGCTTCAGTGTTGGCGCACTCACTCTCCTTTGTAAGCAACTCTATGGTCGTTGGGAACCGGCAGTCGTCGCCGCACTCTGCTTCGCTTTCAGTGTGTCAGTCTGGTCTGTCTCCGTTGCCGCTGAAATCTACACCTTTCAGGGGGCGATTCTCGCGGCGGTTCTGCTGCTGCTGGAGCGATGGCGGCGTCTTGGACAGCCCATTGCCCTGATCGGATCTGTTGGTGTGTTCTGCCTCGGAGTCGCGAACTCGTCCGCCACGCTGCTCTGGGCTCCGGGAGTGGTATGGCTCGCCTTGATCACCCCACAATGGCGCATCTTACGCAGACGCCACGTCCTGGGATTGGTGGGCGTAGGCATTCTTGCGTTAAGTCCCATACTCTACTTTCCACTACGCTCGCTGGCCCACCCGGAATTTATCAATGTCGGCTTCTATGATGCACAGGCGATCTTCCACCCTCTCGACTTGGCGAATCTTGCCAACTTGCGTGACTACATGTCTGGACGGCAGTTTAAGCAGTTCTTTTTCGCCAACCTGGGCCTAGCAGCACTTGGGCAACAAGTGCTAACCTTTCTGTCCAATCTGACAATTGCGTTTTTTGGCGTTGGATTCCCCCTAGGTATCTGGGGCCTCTGGTCGCTCTGGCGGCGCGATCCGATGCTCACGGTGGGGTTGGCCCTGACGGCCATCCCGCATACTATTTTCTTCATCACCTACGGTGCAATCGATACGTCCCTGATGTTCCTCCCGGTCTATCTGGTGTGGACAGTGTTTCTTGGCGCAGGGATATCCATGCTCTTTCGTGAGTTCTCCGTAACTTCTGCCCGTCTGATAGCGTTGCTTCCAGTGATAATGCTGTTCGTGAATGCGCCTATTGCCAACCTTGGAACTGCTACTGGCCCGGCAGACCTAGCTCGCCAACGTCTCCGTGAAGCACCACCACACACGCTCTATCTTGCGACATGGGGCGATGCTGAGATAATGCGTTACTACCAAATCGTCGACGGCTTACGCATTGACGTACAGGTGGTCAACCGCTTTTTTGTCGCCAATGATCAATTGGTTCCCCTGGTCGTTACCGCAACACAGCGGCAGCGACCACTCTATGTCACATCCCAGAACTTGGTGTTCGCTGACGGCTATCGTACGGTACCTATGGGCAGTGGGTACCAAATCATGCCCCAGTTGGACAACAGGTAATTATGGTGGCGCATACCTGAATAGTCAGAGGATGTCTATGCAGAACTCACATCGTCGTATCGCTATCGTCGTGTCGCTCGCATTGGGGTTACTGTCGGTGCCCTATCTGGCGCTGTCGTTCAGCCCGTCTCAGTCGCTCCAGGTCCTTGCT
>CAIRFY010000156.1 GCA_903877945.1 uncultured Oscillochloris sp.
GCGACCCTGGCGACCCTGACGGTGTTTCTTGCCTCACCGCTGGTCTTCTATACCTACATCGCGATGCCCTGGTCACACGCCAACGGGTTCTTTCTCTTTGCGCTCTTCCTGACGGTGTGGATGCGCGGGCGGGATCGCGAGCGGGGGATGGGCACCTGGGTGCTGCTCGGTCTGATCAGCGGTCTGATGTTCATGACCCGCGAGCAGTTGGGCCTACTACTGGTTATGCCGGCCCTTGAGGCGACCGGGCAGTACGTGCGCAAGCTGCGCGGGCGGGACTGGCTGGGAGCCTGGTGGCTGCTGCTCCGCCATCAGGCGTTTCTTGGCTCGTTGCTCCTGACGATCATCCCGCAGTTGCTCACCTACCAGATTCTCAACGGTCGCCCTAGCCCCTCATCCACCGTGGCGGGCAAGCTCAACTGGGCGAGTCCGCACTTTTTCGACACATTAATCGACCCGGTTCACGGGGCGTTCCTCTGGAGTCCAGTGCTGGCGATTGGACTGGTCGGCCTGATCTGGCTCGGTCGTCGCGATCTGGCGCTGGCCGGGATGTGTATAATCGCCTTTATCGCCCAGACCTACATCAACGGCGCGTTTGGCACCACCTGGCATCTGAGCGGCTCGTTTGGCTTCCGGCGGCTGATCGAGTGTACGCCGATTATTGTGCTTGGCCTCGCTGTCCTCGTTGAGCAGCTTCGCCCACGGGTGGGTACCTGGCCCCTGGTGATCGTCGCGCTGCTGCTGGTCTACTGGAACGTGGGGCTGATCGCCCAGTGGACGATCATCCGCAGGGCGGAGGGGTTTCGCCTTGGGCTGATCTGGGATCGCATGCTCTACTATCAGTTCGTCGAGGTGCCTGGTCAGGTACTCGCAAAGATCCACGATCTGATCTTCAACCGCTGCAAGCTGATGACGAACCAGAGTTGCTAGGACAAAGTTCGCGGTAGCTTCACGGTTTGTCGTCGGGCAGCCCTCACCCCCAGCCCCTCTCCCTCACGGGGAGAGGGGAGATTCCGCAGCAGGACAAGTCCGACTCCCCCTGGTATCATGTGGGTAGGCGGGGAGATCGGTAGCCCCCTGAGGGCCGAACCCTGACGGAGAGATTGGTCTCCCGCCCCCATATCCTATTCGATTATTGGTTCGACGGCACCGCAGGCTGCACCCGAAACCGAAATTGCCCCCGCAGGCCGAGAGCCTGAGGATGAGCCAGGTCCAGATAGCCGGCCCCACGAAGAGAATGCAGGGCCACGAGCCCGGATACCAGGGAGTGGGGGAACGGCCGGCATGGCGGGTGCCGCAACGAATCAAGGAGTACACAGGAGGCATACCACGTCCTATGTTCTGGGTACGGGAAAGCCTGCTGCGCCACCGCGACGACCTGGAGCAGTTGCTGCGCCAGGAGTACAACCGCCAGCAGCAACTCGTGGGGTGCCCCGGGGTGTCCAAGGCGGTGCCGCCGAACCTCAAGAAGGTGATCGATGCCTTGGAGGATGCTCTGGCCGAGGTCGAGGCCGCTATTACCGCCCAGCAGCGGCAGCATGCGTCCCTGGCCGAGGCGGTGCGCCGCGTGCAGACGGTGCCGGGTATTGGCAAACGTAACAGCCTGTGGCTGGCCGTGGTGCTGTATCGCGGGCAGACGCTGACGGGGGGCACCGGCACGGCCAAAGGCTTGAGGGCTTTCCTCGGACTCGACCCGACGCGGCACGAGAGTGGGACGAGTGTGCGCGGCCCGCGTAGCATCTCGCGCATGGGCGGCCCAGGTGCGTCGGCTGTTGTTCCTGGGTGCCCTGGGCGGGGTGCGGGGCAAGAATCCCCTGCGTACCTTTTACCAGCGCCTGGTCGATGCGCGTAAACCGAAGATGGTGGCCCTGGTGGCGGCCGCACGCAAGATTCTGTGTTGGGCCTGGGTGGTGTTTCAGCATCAGACGACCTTTGATCCGGCGAAAGTAGCTTCCAACGTGGCCGTAGCCCCTTGACATGGATGAGAGAATCTCTCCCACTCAGGGAGAGGGGGCTGGGGGGTGAGGGCTGCCCGCTAGGCATACGACGCCCGCTAAAGCGGGCTAACCTAGCCCGTTTTAGCGGGCGTCGTATGCCCAGCCCGCCCGTTTACGGGCCGGGCGCTCGATGTGACAGGGTGACTTTTGCGGTAGTGCGTATTAACCTTAACTCCCCCGGCGTTGCTGTTCCAATAGAACCTTTGCCGCCTCCAGACGGTACACACATTGATGAGTGCCGTGTACTGCGCGAAGGGAGGCGCATCATGTCTGAAGGTGTGATCTGGTGGCGGCGTCCGCGCCTGCTTGCCGCCGTCGCCTGTGTCATGATTGGTTTGGCCATCATGGTGGGCGGGCCAGCTCTGCGTGGCGCAGTGACGCCAACTGTCCCAACGCCGGTCAATGATCTGGGATCGGCATTCCTCGACGTACCCGAAGATCCGACACCCAGCGTCGTCTCGGAATCGCCTGCCCCGGTCGAGCTGATCGTGTATGTGAGCGGGGCCGTTGCGGTACCTGATGTCTATCGGCTGCCGGAAGGGGCGCGGGTGAAGGACGCGGTGCTGGCCGCAGGCGGGCTGCGCGGCGATGCGGCCAGCGAGAACGTGAATCTTGCGGCACCGCTCAGTGATGCTCAGCATGTTCACGTCCCGCATATCGGTGAGGCTGCGCTCCCAGCCGACCCGTCGGCATCTGCGCCTGCTGGTCAGCCCACATCCGGCGGGCTGATCAATCTTAACCAGGCCAACACCACAGACCTGGAGGAGTTGCCGGGGGTCGGTCAGGCCATCGCCGCACGGATCGTGGCCTATCGCACGCAGCAGGGATCATTCCAGTCTGTCGAGGATCTCCAGAACGTCACCGGGATCGGCGCGAAGCTCTTTGCTAAGATCAGCCCGCTGGTGACGGTCGGGCCGTAATTGGATTGCCGATTGCTGATTGGAATCACGTCTTGCGCTCAGTCCACAATCCACAATTCTGAAGGGGAACATGTATGCGTCGAACCAAGATTGTCGCCACGTTAGGCCCGGCCACCAATACGCTGGAGCGGATTGCCGAGATGATCCAGGCCGGGATGAATGTCGCCCGACTGAACTTCTCCCACGGTACCCACGCCGAACATGCCGCTCGTATTGCGATGGTGCGCCGCGCCGCTGCCGAGTGCGGCAGGCATGTCGCCATCCTTCAGGATCTTCAGGGGCCGAAGATTCGTACCGGCCCGCTGGAGGGTGGTTTCCCGGTGGATCTGATAGTCGGCGCACGCTTTGTGATCACTATCGACCCGGTGATCGGCAGTGCTGATAAGGTCAGTACCACGTACCAGGCTCTGCCACGCGATGTGCGTCCGCACGACCGCGTCCTGCTTTCGGATGGCCTGATCGAGCTGAGAGTAATCGCCCACAGCGACACGGATGTGGTGACGGAGGTCGTCCACGGCGGGCGGCTCAAGGAACACCAGGGCATCAATCTGCCTGGCGTGCGGGTGAGCGCCCCAGCCGCCACCGCGAAAGATCTCGTCGATCTCCAGTTTGGTCTGGAGCAGGATGTGGATTACGTGGCACTCTCGTTCGTGCGGAATGCTAACGATATTGTTCAGATCAAAGAGATCATTCGGCAGGCCGGTAAGAATACCCCGGTGGTGGCGAAAATCGAGCGCCCCGAAGCTCTCGATGTGCTGCCCGCCATCTTGGCGGTCACCGATGCGATTATGGTGGCTCGTGGCGACCTGGGCGTCGAGATGCCGCCCGAGCGGGTTCCTCTGGTACAAAAGCAGATCATTGACGCAGCGAATCGCGCCCTGATTCCGGTGATCACGGCAACGCAGATGCTTGAGTCGATGATCCAGAACCCGCGACCCACCCGCGCCGAGGCCAGTGATGTGGCCAATGCCATCATCGACGGCACTGATGCGGTGATGCTCAGCGGCGAGACGGCCGCCGGAAGTTACCCGATTGAGTCAGTTGAGATGATGGCCCTGATCGCCGACGAGATCGAGCTGAACGGGCGATTTAGCGGCCATCACGCGACGCCGCGCTGGGCGCTGCCCGAGGTGCAGAGTACCCCGCGTGCCATTGCTGCCGCTGCCTGTACGATCTCCCAATCCTTGCCGGTGCGCGCTATTGCCGTCCTCACCCAGAATGGCACCAGCGCCCGTCTGGTCTCTCATTATCGTCCGAATGTGCCTATCATCGCCTTCTGCGCGAGCGCCGAGACATGTCGGCGCACCAGTCTCTACTGGGGTGTGCTGCCGCTGGAGATCGAGGCCCACGACCGGCTCGATGAGATTGAGAAGCGCATCCGGGTGATCTTGCGAGATCGTGGTCTGGGGCAGCAGGGCGACCAGGTGGTACTCACCGGTGGTCACCCGACCTACCGCCACGGCCCGACGAACTTTCTTAAGGTTATATTGATTGAGTAGCGGTCAGTAGGTGTCGATCAAAAAAAGGCGGGTGGGCAGATTTTGCCCGCTCGCCTTTTTTTGATCAGGTATGTCATCATTGCACAAGGCGACTTGTTACTATTGAACAGTAAAATAGTTGACGGCATATCCCATTGAACTGATATGTTACTATTGTACAAGACGATTTATTGGTATTAGACATCTAATTGTGAAGATTTCTTCGTGCCTCCTGATTTTTTATTGCACCAAAACACAATGGTTGGTAGATCTTAACTAAAAAACGACATAAACCGTTGCGGAAGTCGGCAAACATATGCTATACTCCACACATAACCGAGAAGGAACGCACACATAACCATATCACCAACGCTGGTTGAGAATAAAGACGTTTCTTCCAGCGGTTAGCCCCCTCAGTCTACGTAGACATTACATCGACGTACCTCATCAGCGCCGCCCCCCTGCATTGACGCAGTTCACAGCCCAGTTCTCAAGCTCAGACAAAAGCAATCACGCGAGACCGTGCAGACTGCCTTTGTCACCAGGAGCCGGGGGTTTTCACCCCACGGCGAGTTGCCCGGCTCACCACCGGTGCAGCCGGGCGATGCTGTGCCTTACACCATACGCCTGTAACCAGATGTTGAAACCATACTGAGGAGCAAGATCATGCGGCAAGTAGCATTCTACGGCAAGGGCGGGATCGGCAAGTCTACCACTCAACAGAACACTGCGGCCGCGTTGGCTTCCATGGGCAACAAAATTATGGTGGTTGGCTGCGACCCCAAGGCCGATTGTACGCGGCTGCTCCTGGGCGGCACGCGCCAGCCTTCGGTACTCGACACCCTGCGCGACATCGGCCCGTCCAGCGTCCAGCTTGATACGGTACTGGTCAAGGGCTACGGCGGTGTGAAGTGCGTTGAGTCGGGCGGCCCCGAGCCCGGTGTCGGCTGCGGCGGTCGCGGTGTGATCACCGCAATCCAGACCCTGGAGACGCTGGGTGCCTACAAAGAGGATCTTGACTACGTCTTCTACGACGTACTGGGCGACGTGGTCTGCGGTGGTTTCGCAATGCCTATCCGCGAGGGCTACGCCCGCGAGATCTACATCGTGTGCTCAGGCGAGTATATGGCGCTCTTCGCCGCCAATAATATCGCTAAGGGCATCAGGAAGTTCGGCGAGCGCGGCTACGCCCGCCTCGGCGGCCTGATCTGCAACTCGCGTATGGTCGAGAACGAGCGTGAGATGGTCTCGGAGTTTGCCAAGCGCATCAACACCAAGATGATCCACTTCGTCCCGCGTAGCAAGGATGTCCAGCGTGCGGAGATCAATCGCAAGACGGTGATTGACTTCGACCCCACGCTGCCCCAGGCCGACGAGTACCGCAAGCTGGCCAACGAGATCAATGTGAACGAGGATTTCACCATCCCCACGCCGATTGGCCAGGACGAGCTTGAGGACCTGATGCGCGACTACGGGATCGTGGACTAGTTGCGGGTTTTAGATTTTAGATTTTAGATTTTGGATTTTGGATTGCAGAGTGTCCCGCATCTGCAATCTAAAATCCAAAATCCAAAATCCAAAATCTAAAATCTAAAATCTAAAATCTAAAATCTGCAATGTGAAGGGGTGATGTCATGGAAGCTCCAGCCCCCCAGGAATGTAAGGGTACCTGTACGCCCAAGGTCGATATTAGCACGCACCCGTGCTACAGCTCCTCGGCCCACTTTCGCTTTGGGCGCATCCACGTCCCGGTCGCACCGCGCTGCAATATCCAGTGCAACTACTGTATTCGTAAGTTCGCTTGCCCCAACGAGAACCGCCCAGGGGTGACGATGCGCGTGGTCTCGCCCGATCAGGCTCTCAGTACGATCCGTCAGGCCGTAGACCACGACCCGCGCCTGCGCGTGCTGGGTGTTGCGGGTCCAGGCGACGCCCTGGCCAACGACGCGACCCTCGCTACCTTTAATCTGGTTAAGGACGAGTTTCCTCAGCTCACGCGCTGTATTTCGACCAACGGGCTGCTGCTGCCCGACCGCATTGACGAGATCGAGCGCGCTGGTATCACCACCCTGACGATTACAATGAATGCGGTGGATCCAGAGATCGGTGAGCAGATCTACGCACACGTGCGCTACAAGGGCAAGACCTACCGGGGGCGCGCTGCCGCCGAGCTGCTGCTCCACAATCAGCTCCAGGGTCTGCGTGAGGCTGACCTACGCGGCATGCTGGTAAAGATCAACTCGGTTCTCATCCCTGGCGTGAACGATAAGCATCTGGTTGAGGTGGCCCGCGTGGCCCGCGATCATGGTGCCTACATTATGAACATCATCCCGATGTTGCCACTGGCCAAGTTCGCCCACCTGGAAGAGCCAAGTACGGAGATGGTCAACGCGGTGCGCAAGGAGTGCGGCGCAGTGATCAAGCAGTTCCTCAACTGCCAGCGTTGTCGCGCTGATGCGATTGGCGTGCCCGGCGAGGATGGCTGTGGCAC
>CAIRFY010000157.1 GCA_903877945.1 uncultured Oscillochloris sp.
TCTTCGCTTCGCTCAGAATGACCGCGTTACTTATGCTCTACTGCGTATGCTCATATGTTGAGGTGAAACGGACAGTGACGCTGTCCGTTTCACCTCAACATATTCAAGGTCTTAGGGCGGCAGCCCTAAAGGAGAATCATGATGACCCGCTATGTACTCCGTCTCGCGGCGGCAGCGGCGCTCCTGCTGCTGCTTGCTGCGCCAGCCCTGGCCCAGGGCCGGATTGTGTTCACCGACCCAGGTGGACGGCTGGATCGTGCCGCTGTGCAGCGTGCCGCTCAACCTCTGATCAATCGCGGCGCGGAGGTGGCGATTTATCTGGTGCAGAGCGGCGACGCCAGCGACTTCCGCAGCCGACTGACAAAGGATGGTTTGCTGCGCGACGGTTTGTATCGCACGAAGATGATCGCGATCTATGTGGCTCTGGACAGCCGCTACAGCTCGATCAGTAGCGGCGATGGCTGGAATGAAGCTCTTGCGGTGAACAACAACCGCGACCTCATCCGCACCCAGAAGCTGAACCCTGGTCTTTCTAGTAGCGATTACACCGGTGCGTTCACTGCCACCCTGGGGGCGATTGAGGCGGCGATTGTCAGCCCGCCCTCGCCGAATGGCAGCCTCAATGTGAGTACGACGCCGCTGGCGATCCTCGGCCTCGTTCTGGCCCTCACCATTGGCGGTGGCGCATTGTACGCCGGTCGGCGGCGGGCCGCCAAGATCAAGGCCGATGCTGATCGTCAACTCAAGGACGCCCGTGAGGGTGCCGCCGCGCTGATCACCGAGCTCGGCCAGCGCTTCCGCAACGCTGAGGAAAAAGCGCAGTACGACCGAGTCTCGTATGCGCCGCGTGATGTTGACCGGCTGCACGAGGCTCAGGCGGCGGCGAAAGATCGCTTTGTCACCGTGCAAACCCGCTTTGACGATGTGGGCGAACACCTGGAGCGCGACGAGAAGCCGCAGCTCGCCCAGATCAATGCGACCGCCGCCGCCTACATTCAGGTGCGCGACGAGGCCGCGTCGGTGGTCGAGAACCTGGCTGCAGTTGAACAGATTCGTGCGAGCCTGGACGAACTGGCCCGTCAGGCACCGGGAGAAATTGCCCGCGCAAAAAAATCCTAGCCGACGCCGCCGACCGGCTGCTCGGTCTGGGCACGGAGATTGCCGACCATACGGTGACTCTTGGCCCGGCCCGACAGCAGGTGGCTCAGGCCGAGCAGGCGCTTGAGGGGCACGATGCCCGCAGTGCGCTCTCGTTCGCCCAAGCGGCGTCGGAAACCGCAACCACGCTGATCGCCTCCCTGGATCGCTACGGTAGCATCCGTAGCGGGATTGTCCAGGCCCGTACTGATGCGGTGAGTCTGGCGGCTGAAGGCTACCGCATGGAGGTGTGCCAAGCTGCTCTCGACGGTGCCCGTGCCGCGTTGAACGAGGCGGCGAAGGCGCTCCAAGCTGGCGGCCCGGCGGCGGCAGACATAAAGCTCCAGGTTGCACAGACAATGCATGATGAAGCGGTGGCCAACGGCTCCGGCCTGGTGACACTGCGCCAGGAGAATGACCAGCGCGGCGAAGCGGTTGAGCAGCGTGGCCAGGGCGCAGCCAGCTTGATCGCGGAGGGCCGCCGCACCTTCGATCTCGTTGATGAGTTTGCCGAGGCGACCTGGAGCGACATCCGAGGGAATGGCAGCGAGGCCCAGGCCGCCGCCGACCGCGCCCATCAGCGCTGGGAACGTGCCCGCCAGCGCAATACGATGGAGGTGCAGGAGTTCCACGCGGCGAAGGACGATCTCGATGTGGCGGAACACGAACTTACTCAGGTGGAGCAACTGATCGGTGCGATCACGCAGCGCCTGAAGGATCTGGAGCAGGCCCGCGATACGGCCCGCGCCCTGATCGCCGAGGCCGAGCGCAGTATTGCCGTAGGCTGGGAGTTTGTGCGCAGCAACGACGCTGATGTGGGCAAGGCTCCTGAGGTGAAGCTGCAACGGGCGGCGAACCTGCTGGAGCGGGCGCAGAGCGAGGCCCAGGTGACGAAACCGAACTGGCTGACGCTGGTTCAGGACGCCCAGGAGTCCGACCAGTTGGCCGATGCCGCCCTGGCTGGCGCACGTACCGAGGCAGAGGAGATGGCTAAGCTCCGTCAGCAATCGGCCCAGGCTCACCAACTGGCTGCCGCCGAGGTGAAGAAAATCACCCAGTTCGCCGAGTTGCATCGCGGCGATATTCAGCAGATGAACCTGGCCGCAGCCTTCACGCTGGCCGAGGCACTCGCGCAGACGGATGCCCAGGAGCAGCGCACTGAGCAACTTGTCGAGGAGCAGCGCCGCGCCGCGCTTGAGCAGGCGATCAGCGCCTACCGCCAGATCCAGGGGCAGACCGATCAGGTTTACAAGGCGGTCTATGCGGATTTCACCCGCCTAGAGCAGTTGCGCACACAACTGAACAGCGACGTGGCCGCCGCCCGCTCGGCCCTGGGCGAGGCTGAGGCGCTCTCTGGACAGGTGTCAGGCCAGAGCAAGAATCGTGATCGCCTGCGCACGCTGCGCCGGAGTTTCGACCGCATCCGCCTGCCGGTGAGCGGTGAGTCCGAGATGACACGCACGACTCAGCTCGCCCGCTCGATCCACAGCGACGCCCGCAGCATTGCTGATGATCTGCGCCGCGAGGTGAAGGCGCACAGTTCGCAAACGGGCGATGTAGTGGCCGGGATGGTGATCGGCGCAATCCTCAGCTCGGTGTCTGATCATCACGGCTCCGGTGGCTGGGGCGGCAGCGGTAGCGGCGGCGATGGGGGTGGCTGGGGCGGCGGCGGTGAGAGCGGCGGGTCGTTCGGCGGCGGCGATAGCGGCGGGTCGTTCGGCGGCGGTGATAGCGGTGGCGGATGGTGAGTTTTTCTGACCACGCCCTGGACGGCCCTCACCCCCTGCCCCCCTCCCTGTGAGACATGGTTCAGAACAGCTTTACCGTGTGGCGGGGACGCGATGAGGCGAGGATGCGATAGCATCGCCTCGTCGCATCCTCGCCTCATCGCCA
>CAIRFY010000158.1 GCA_903877945.1 uncultured Oscillochloris sp.
GCAAGCGGGGGGGAACAACGCATTATCCCCCCCCGCTTGCGGGGGGGCTAGGGGGGGTAATTCAAACTACAACTGTAGTAATAGCCGATAGATCGACATACAGTTATACCGGGTTTGATCGTCTTGTCTGCACGTGCGATTCGGTGGCCGGGTTCCGGCGTCTGGACGCCGAAAACCCGGCACGAACGTTCTGAACGCTCTACTACGCATGTTCCGAGAAAAGCGCGCTCAGCGAGAGATCTTTGTGGATACGCATGATCGCCTCTGCGAAGAGCGGGGCCACGCTGATAGTTCGCACCCGCGAATCCAAGGAAGTGGGTGACTGAGGGATCGTATTCGTCACAATCGTCTCTACGAGGTCCGAGCTTTTGATGATATTCATCGCCTCGTCAGCGAAGACCCCGTGGGTTGCGCAGGCATAGACCTTGCGGGCACCCCGGTCGAGCAGGGCGTGGGCCGCCTCGACCAGAGTCCCGCCCGTCGAGATCATATCATCGACAATGATTGCCGTCTTACCCTCCACATCACCGACGATCTCCTGCACCTCGGCGATATCGGATTCAGGGCGCTGTTTGGCGATAATTGCCAGCCCCGCACCGATGCGCTCGCGGAATCGGTTGGCCCGACCCACACCGCCAGCGTCGGGCGAAACCACCACGGGATTAGGCAGGTTCAACCCGCGCACATAGTCGGAAAGCATCTGGGCAGCCTGGAGGTGATCGACCGGGATGTCAAAGAACCCCTCGATTGCCGGGGCGTGAAGATCCATTGTCAGCACGCGGTCGGCACCGGCGGTGCGAATCAGGTTTGCCACGAGCTTGGCCGAAATCGGCTCACGCCCGGATGTTTTCTTCTCCTGCTTGGCGTAGCCATAGTAGGGGATTACCGCTGTCACCCGTGCAGCCGACGCTCGGCGCAGCGCGTCGATCAGCAGCAGCAGTTCCATCAGGTGATGATCGACGGGCGAGCAGGTTGGCTGGACGACGAAGACATCGCAGCCGCGCACGTTATCGTGCAGCTTCACTCGTGTCTCGCCGTTCTTGAACTGGCCAACCAGCGCCCGGCCAAGGCCGATACGCAGGTTTGTCGCGATCTCACGGGCCAACCCTTCGTTGGCGTTCCCGCTAAAGACAAGGAGACGACCGTCCATCGCTGATCTTCGCTCCACAAGGCGCTAAAAAATGCAGTGGAGCCGCGCTTCACTGCGTAGGTGTGGCCGACCTGTGGTCGGCGTGGTGGTAGGAATATGGCTGCCGGGCCAGGATTCGAACCTGAACAGACGGATTCAAAGTCCGTCGTGCTACCATTACACAACCCGGCAACGCTCCGCCATTATAGCATATCTCGTATCAATACCTATAAGCCGATCCTGTGCCAGCCTTGCGCCCTCAGCCCCTGCCCTTCTTCCTTTTAGACAAGGTTCGCAGGTACTTTACAGTTTGTCGCCGGTCAGCCCTCACCCCCCAGCCCCCTCTCCCTGAACGGGAGAGGGGGAGTCGGATGCGTCCTGCTGCGGAATCTCCCCTCTCCCCGTGAGGGAGAGGGGCAGGGGGTGAGGGGCACGGCGGCACACTGTCAAGCTTGTTTGAAACATGCCTTAGATGAAAGATATCGGTACCAAATGATGAGCAGCGAATCCTGGCGGCTGCTGGCCGCGTCTGATAAGTTTCGCGGTACTGCGGGTGCCGCCGATGTTTGTGCGACGGTGGC
>CAIRFY010000159.1 GCA_903877945.1 uncultured Oscillochloris sp.
CGGGGTATCACCAAGTCACCGCGTCACCGCGTCCCCGCATCACCGCGTCACCGCCGCCAATAATTTTTCAGGTTTCCCCCGGTACTCCTCCCACGGAATATCGCCCGCTGCAATGCCTCCGAGGATGCGCCAGAGACCGGTGTTTACCGGGGCGGGAACGGACTGGCGGGCGGCCTCGGCGGCGATGGCCCCGTAGAGGAACTCGCCCTCGGAGCGCCGCCGCCCCGCCCGTAGATCGCGCAGCAGCGAGGGGTCTTTGCCGCCGCGCCCACCGGCCACCACCGTGCGTAGCAGCGGGAAGAGCAGCGGTGCGGGCAGCCAGACCATCGCCCGCGCCAGCAGGGCCGCCGGGTAGCTCGGTAGATCTAGGGGCTTTGCTCCAATTCGCCGCATCACCGCCAGAGCCTCGCGAAAGGCCCGCCGCTCCATCGTCACCAACCGACGGTCGGAGTAGACCTCGGCTACCGACATGCCCAGGATGGCTGCGCTGGCGTTACCGAGCATGTTCAAGAGCGCCTTTGACCACTTCATCGAACGGTAGTTCTCACATCGCTGCGTGCGAAAGCCCGCCGCCGTCAGCGCGGCGATCCACGGCTCCAGATCGGCTGTCCGCCCCCCGCAGGGGGCCAGCCCGATCCCGCCCTCCTTGGTGACAATGATCGCGCTGGGGCCGACGAGATCGACCGAGGTGGTGATTGCTCCGGAGATCACCTGCCCCGCGCCGAAGGATTTAGCTAAGATCTCCTCGTTGCCGATGCCGTTCTGGAGGGTCAGGGTGCGAGCCGCGCCCAACTCGCGCAACGTGGTAATCGCGCCGGGTGTGTCGTAGCCCTTTACGCAGAGGATAGCGAGGTCGGGGCGGCGACAGTCGACGGGCAGATCGGCGGGCGTAGAGATAACCTGTAGCCCCGGCACTGTGGCAACAACACCGTTGAGTGTGATCGATAGCTCGTTATCGAGCAGAGCTTTTACGCTGCTGGGCCGGGCCAGCAAGGTGACTGCTTCAGTACCGGCACGGGCTAGGCGACCGGCCACCAGTAGGCCGATGGCCCCGCCGCCGACGACGACAATTGACATAGAAAATTCCTTGTAGCCCCTACGGCTTGGGGATCAACGCATCCACGACCTTCTCCCAGGTGATGCCATCCACCAGAGGCCGCCCGGCGCGGCCCATGCGCTCGGCGAGGGCCGGGTCGGCGGCCAGCGCGTCCAGAGCGCGGGCCAGGGCCGCAGCCTCGGGTGCGCAGATCAGTCCGTTCACCCCGTCTTCGACAAACTCAAGCACCCCGCCCGCGTCCTGCGTCGTCACCACCGGGCGCGCCGCGCCGAACGCCTCCACCGTCGCGAATCCGTAGTCTTCGTCCACCGGGGCGTAGTAAACCACCCGCGCCCCGGCGTACAGATCCACCAGTTCGGCGTCACTCACAAAACCCAGGAAGCGCACCCGTTCGCCAAGCTCCAACTTCGCCGCGATGCCCTCTAGGCGCTCGCGATCCGGGCCGGTGCCAACCAGCAGTACCGGCATCGGCGAGCGCATACGCGCCGCCGCATCGAGCAGCAGGTCGAGCCGCTTGGCCCGATCCAGACGCGACGCGGAGAGAATGTAGTCACCGTATGGCCCGGCCCTCATCTGAGTGGCGTAGCGGCTCGGCGGGTAGAGCGCCGTACTCTCGATGGTGTTGAATCGCTTGAGGCGGGCGCTCACATTGCGCGAAATTGTGTAGCGGGCGACGCACTCGCCCAGGCCACGCCGATCCATGCGAAAGATCTCGTCGCGCACCTGGCGGTGCGCGGGGATATTGGTGAAGTCGCTCAGCGGCGTGCCGTACCAGTCGTATGCCTGGCGGTGCTGGTGAACGAGCCAGACCACCTTGCGCGGGTGGCGCACCATGTACGAGGGGAACTTCGTGCAGATCACACGATCAACCGGCTGGCCGTTGAACTGCGTTATGTCAAGCATCCGCCATGCCAGGGCGCTCTCGGGGATGCGCTCGGGCGGACTCCACTGATACGGCAGGGCCACCACATCCACCGTATGTCCACGCTCGCGCAGGGCGTCGTGCAGCCCCTCAACCAGATACTCGGCCCCACCACGGACAAACGGCACCTGGGCCGTGCAGATCAGAATACGCTTGGCTGTCATTGGTCGCTCAGCACAAAGTCCGCCGTGCGGCGGGCGACGATCTCCCAGTCACATGTCTCACGTACATAGGCTCGGCCCCGCGCACCAAGTTCCTGGCGCACATCGGGCCGGGCGAGCAGCAGGTCGAGGGCGGCGGCGAACTCGCCAAACGAGCCAAAGGCCAGGCCGCCGCCACAGCGCCGGGCGTGGTCAGATGTCACCGCGCAGTCGGCATTGACCAGGGCTGGCGTCCCTTGGAGCCACGCCTCCATCAGCACAATGCTGAAGCTCTCGTAGAGCGATGGCTGGATGAAGACATCGGCGGCGGCGTAGGCGTCCTGTTTCTCCTGGTCGCTCTGGAAACCCAGGTCAAGAATCAGATCGGCCAGCCCCGGCGTATATCCGACGGCGCTATTAAGGTCGGCTGCGCCCATGAGCGCCAGACAGAGCGATCCGCCGCGCCTAGCCCAGTATTCACGGACATAGGCCAGCAGCAGCGGGATATTCTTGCTCTGATCGCGCCGCCCGGCGTAGAGCAGCAGGGGCCGGTCGCCCAGGCCGTGCCGCAGTCGAAAGCGCGCCCCGTCGCCCTGGCTCGTTAGGTCGATACCCTCGCCCGTCACACAAATGCGCTCAGTGGGCAGCCCGTAGAGGGTGCGGGCCAGCTCAGCCTCGGGATGACTGTTGGCGAGCATCCCGCAGGCCCGCCCAAACATTTGCCGGTAGGTGGCGTAGCGCGCATAGGGTTCGTCGTGCAGACATGCCAGCAAGTAGCTGCGTGCAGGCACCACCTGCGTACCCCAAAAGGTTGTCGGGAACGGGTAGGGCAAAAAGACAAAGTGGACAGCCTGATCATCGCGGGCTGCCCAGATCGCTTCGTACAGCTCATCGCTGCTGAGGAGCGAGCCGAGCAGCGCCAGTTCGTGCTGGGCGAAACCCTCAAGCGGCGGCAGCAGATCGGGGTGCGCAGCGAAGAAGCGCGGCACGCCGCCGGGGCCAACGGGCGATGGTCGAAACCGCCAGACCGGCACGCCGTCCACCTCGCCAGGGCCAGGCGAGTAGTGCGGGCGCGTGCCGTGCGGCTGGCCCGACTCACCGGGCTGGAACGAGTCACGCCCGGTGCTGGCCCAGACCCGCACCGGGTAGCCAATCGCCCGCAGGGTGCGTGCCAAACTGCGGGCCTGCGCCTCTGCGCCACCAGCGCTGTCAGGGCCGAACCAGGGAAGAATGAGTGTGATCATAGGCACCATGCAAAAAAAAAGGTAGTACCGCAAAAGGTACGCTGTGAGACCTGTCACGCTGAGCGAAGCGAAGCGTCCCGGCGGGCGATACGGATGCCGGGACGCTTTGCTTCGCTCAGCGTGACAGACTACCCGCAATGGAACACTTAAAAATTTCCGCGTCCCTTATGGCTGACGGCCCTGCTCCTGAGTAACCTCGGCGCGCTCAGCATCGCTAACGGCATTGGATGCGGCGCGGCGCAGATCCTCGCGGGCACCGGCGAGATCGCCCGTGGCCCGACGATAACGTGAGCGTACCAGATAGGGAAGAAACCAGCCCTCGTGTTGTTGCACGGCGGCGTCGAGCAGCGGACCGGCGTCACCCTGGCGCCCGGCAGCCATGTAGGCGCGGGCCAGGTCGATGGGGGCACGCGGGCGTCCATGGGTAAAGACCTCCTGGACATAGGTGAGAGCGTCGGAGTTTTGTGCCGCCGCCTCCAGGTCGGGGATGGCCTCAGTGGGCTTATCCTGGGCCAACAGGGCCAGACCGCGACCATAACGGGCGCTAAGATCATCGGGGCTGGACACCAGGGCGCGGGCGAAGTCCTGCTGGGCCTCGGGTGCGCGCTTCAGAGCGAGCAGGACAAACCCCCGGAACGTGGCCGCCGCCGCGTCGCTACGCTCCGCAGCAACCATCGCGTCTGCGTCCACGAGGGCGGCCTGGTAGTTATCGGCGCGTGCGAGCATGGCCGCGTGGCCCTCGCGGGCGTCGTTGTTCTGCGGGTTGATCGCGATAGCTGCGGCGAAGTCGGCCAGGGCCGCCTCGGGCTGCTGGTAGTGATAGCGGTTGAGTCGCCCGCGTCGGAGCAGGGACTCGACGTCGTTTGCGTTCAGTGCCAAGGCCGCGTTTGTATCGGACAAAGCCTCGTCGGGGCGCGAGGCGGTATAGTACGCCTCGGCGCGCAGATTTAGCGCCGCGCCGTTCGTCGGCTCGCGTGCGATCACTTCGCTGGTGTCAGAAATTACCTGGGTGCGACTGACTGAGGTTTCATCGTAGAAGTCGGGGGCGTTGATCAGGAAGCGTGCCCGCTCCAGGTACGCGAGGGTTCGGCTGGGGTCAAGCCTGATCGCCGTGTCAAAGGCTTCATGCACATTCTTACGCGCCACACTGTCCTGGGCAGTAACGGCACCGAGGCTGGCGCGGGCCAGGTAGGCCGCCGCGTTCGTCTCATCGTAGCTGAGGGCAGCCGCAATATCGGCGCGGGCCTGATCCGCATACGTGTGCGGATCCCACCAGACATAGAGCAGGGCGCGGGCGGACAGCAGGACGGCGCTATCGGGTTGCAGGGCCAGGGCCGTATTGTAGATCGCCAGGGCTTTTTCAGGGTTGCCGCCGGGGCACCCAGGGCCGGAGCAGGCCGTGTGTCCGCTCGACAGGGCTATCGCAATCACCTTGTCCAGGTTTCCCGTCGAGTTTGGCTCAACAGTCGTGCGCGGCCCAATCGGAAACCGCGTGCCCTCGGCGGCGGCGGCGGTGGCATGCACGCTGAGCTCGGAGGGCACGATGAGGGCACCGGCTTGATCCAGGCCACGGAAGATCAGAACCCCCCCGGCCACAAAGGCACCGACGATGGCAACGATCAGCACGGCGATGATCGCGAGGCTGATCAGGGCGATGCGCAGGCATGAGCGGCGCGGCGTCGGCGTGTCTGTCAACGTGGTTGTGACGGGCTGCGGCGTGGGCGGCTGCGGCGCGGGGGTGGATTGGGGCAGAGTTATCTTCGCCTGTGTGGCGGGGGCCGCCGTCATCTCCACCACGCGGGTCTCGCGGGAGGAGCCCAGGGAGGGTGAGGACTCGCCGGTTGGACGGGCGAGCGCCGGGGTCTGTGTGAGCGTGAGCGGGCCGGTGGGGGCCGCGCTTGCCGTGACCTCGCGCACAGCAACCCCGAAGGCGGCGGCGTCGGCGAAGCGATCCTGCGGGTCTTTGGATAGAGCCTTCAGGAGCACCTGTTCGATCTGCGTCGGCAAATCGGGGCGCAGCCGCCGAGGTGGGGGCAGGGGCGCGGTGCTATGCTTCATCACAATGGCGAAGGGCGTGTCGGCATCGAAGGGCACCTGGCCAGTCAGCAGTTCGTAGAACACAATGCCCAGCGAGTAGATGTCGGAGCCAGGGCCGACCCGCTCGCCGCGACCCTGTTCAGGCGACATGTAGGCCGGCGAGCCGAGGATGGTACCAGCAGCCGTGTGCTCGACCGAGTCCTTGATCATGCGGGCCACCCCGAAATCGGTCAGCACCACGCTGGTCGGGCCGATGCCTAGCAGCAGCGCGTCGATCTCGGCGGCGGTGATCGGCGTGTCGGCAGGGTTGCGACGGCGGATCAGCACATTGGCCGGCTTCACATCACGGTGGATCACCCGCTGCTCGTGAGCGTAGCCCAGGGCATCGGCGAGTTGCCCGATGATCTGGCCGACCACCGGCAGCGGCAGGAGTCGCCCGCGCTCGTGCAGGCTCTGGATGGCGGCCTTCAGCGTCGGCCCGTTGATGAACTCCATCGCCATAAAGGCCGAACCAGCCTGCACATCAAAATCATGAACCTGCACAATATTGGGGTGATGCAGGGCGGCCACAGCCCGCGCCTCACGGCCAAATCGCTCAAGCAGCGCCGGGTCGCTCGCCAGGTGCGGGTAGATCACCTTGATCGCCACATAGCGGTCGAGGCTGGGCTGGTAGGCCCGGTAGACCTCGGCCATCCCGCCGCGCCCGAGGCGCTCTAACACCTGGTAGCGGCCCAGCGTCCGCCCGCTCAGATCGTCACTCATCGCCAGTTCCTTGTCATTGCAGATTGCAGATTATAGATTGCAGATTGTGGGGCTGCAATCTGCAATCTGCACTTCACCCCTATCGGCTATCGGCTATTCCTACAGTTGTAGTTTGAATCACCCCCCTAGCCCCCCGCACGCGGGGGGGGATAATGCGTTGTTCCCCCCCGCGTGCGGGGGGGGGCTAGGGGGGGTGATCGGCGGGAGCCTTTCTGCGAAGATATTTACAACTGTA
>CAIRFY010000160.1 GCA_903877945.1 uncultured Oscillochloris sp.
GCATCAAGGAGGTAGCTGCGGGTGATCTGGAGCTCGCCATCGGCAATACTACGCGAACAACCCGGCGCAAGCTCCACCGTACACATCGGGGGGATCGGTGGCGAATTCTGTGGCACCGGCGGGGGGATCGGTGGCAAATTCGGCGGCACCGGCGGGGGGATCGGTGGCGAAATCGGCGGCACCAGTGGCGGACGCAACTGATCAGTGGATGGCAACGGAATCCACAAGTGCTTCACATCGCTCAGGTAGAGCGTCGCGAAGGCCGTGACACGCAGGGTACGCAGCGTGCGGGATGTATCAAGGCGCACCGTCCGGCCCTCACGATGCATAAACAGCCCATACTGAATGAGATTGCCTTGCGCATCCTGCTCGCGCAGCCCGTAGTCCTTTCGCCAGCCGGTCATCAGGTCGCCAAGCAATGTACTCGTACTCACATCCGGCACCTGATGCTGATCGCTCGCACGCGGGCCGGTATGAATGAAAAGCGTCACCTTCTCATGCGTCACGGACATACCCTCAATTGCAAGAACGGCAGCAAGGACGCGCCCACATCGCCGCATCGTGGTTTCATCGTGATGACGGCGTGCCTTAGCGATCATGGCCCTACAGAGATCTCGTTCGCTATTCTATCTGTCCCGCTTTCCCCCAGATGACTCTTGCCCCTCTGCCCGCCCTTTTCGTGCATAAGCCGACACTGCATTTTCTGGTATCATGGCGATCCGCACGATACGGTCGGACTCTGCATGCATAAGGCATGTTTCAAAATGGGCACATTCAGCTTTACAGTCTTGCGATGAGGCGATGAGGCGATGAGGCGATGAGGCGATACGGAGCGCCTCACCGCGTCATCGTTTCGTCGCTGAATTGTCACGCTGGTTTGAAACATGCATAAGACAAGGTTTCAGCGTGACAGTTTGTAGCGCGGACTTCCAGCCTGCGGTGGTGTGGTACTCTTGACCGCCTGGAAGGCGGTGCTACGTTCACGACAAACTGAAAAGCTGGTTTGAAACATCCCTTACGAGAACCATTATAACTCAACATGGATCGATGTCTGTCAACGTTGCTCCTATAAGCACGCATCGTCATTCGTTGTTGATACCCAAGCTTGAATCAACCATCCGGGTGAGTGGTCATAATTGATGAGGGATTGCTATCTATGGAATATCGAGTTGCGTACAAAGTCTACTACGAGGATACCGACAGCTTGGGGGTCGTCTACTACGCCAACTACCTCAAGTTTATGGAGCGCGGGAGGACAGAATGGGTTGGCGCTCAGGGCCGACCCGTCCAGGAGTGGAACCGTGAGGGGTACAATTTTGTGGTCTATGGCCTAACGATGAAGTTTAAGCATGCGGCTGGCCTTGGGGATATGATCGACGTCGTCACATCGGTGCGGATGACCTCGGCCTACCGGGCGCGCTTCCTCCAGCGGATCGAGTGCCGTGGGACACTGCTCGTGGACGCCGAGGTAGATATTGTCTGTGTGGACAGCAAGCAGGAGTTGCGTGAGTTCCCGAAGTTCGGGTGAGATTGCCAGTGTAACTGCCAATCTCACCAGGGGAGCTTGTTAGGGGTGGCGTCTACAAAGGGTTGCTTGCCGCTGGTGAGTACATCCCACCAGCCGAAGTTCATGGCCAGCAGGTGGTCAAGCTCGCGGGTGGCCTCGGATGAGCGTAGCGTCTCACCGGGCAGGCAGTAGGCGGCGAAGGCCGAGGCCCGCAGCATATGCAGCACACCCGCCGACCAGCCCTCTCCAGCGTAGACAATGCAGCCGGGCATTCGCATGGCCTGAATATCGTTCAGCGCGTAGGGAATCTTCTCATCGGCAGTGCCCTGGGTGGCTTGAAACTTGCACTCGACGGCGTATGCCTGCTTGGCTTCCTCGCACACCAGCAGGATGTCGATGCGCCGGTTTTTGCCAATGATTGACTTACCAGCGAAGACCTCGCGGTAGATAGCGACTCCACGGCTCTGGTAGGTCTGGTAGATGTAGCGGGCGATCAGATTGGTGTAAGCGTTGCTTGTCAGGCTTATGGGGAACATAGATCACCAATTCACCATAATCTCGGCGCTGCCGCCGGATACGTGGACGGCGGCGTAGCGACTCTCGTTGGTCGTGTCAATGGCCGCCGCTGTCTCGACACCATCAAGGCTGATATGTACATCCTGGGGGGCATCGGCGGGAAGTAGCACGCGCACAAAGGCCACCTCGGAACTGCTGCTAAGGCTGAGCCGGATGGCCCGCTCCTCACGCTGCCACGTGTAGGCCAC
>CAIRFY010000161.1 GCA_903877945.1 uncultured Oscillochloris sp.
GGCCTCAGGCAGGCCGCTTCAGCGGGCTTCGTCGAATCGAGCCGAGGGCTTCAGCCCCAATACTTTTCACATAAGGAATCTACCGCCGATCAGCCCTCACCCCCTCGCCCCCTCTCCCTGAGCGGGAGAGGGGGAGTCGGATGCATCCTGGTGCGGAATCTCTCCTCTCCCTCACGGGGAGAGGGGCAGGGGGCGAGGCGGGATTATTCAAAAAGTATTGAGACTAAAGCTCCTGCGCATCGTGCGCTTCTGTCTCAGCAAACATGCTCTGGTTCAGCGCATCACCCTTTGGCTTCGGCCCCTTGCGCTCGGCCTCGCTTGGCGTGGGCATGTCGCCCGCTGTCCAGAGTTCACCCGCCAGGATCTGCCCGAGTAGCGCGTCTATTTCAGGCAGCAGATCAACCGTGTGATCCAGCGTCCACAGCAGGTCGAGCAACTCGTCGTCGAACTGCCACGCTGACGGGCGGATCGCGTCGAGCGGCGAGGAGCTTTTGCCGGATCGGTTGCGCATACGGTAGCCTAACCAGGATTTTATCACGTCTAGGCCCGAGATGCTGAATGCCCACAGCTCCGGGCGCACCCCGCTGAACAGCCCTTTACCGACACGCAATTCTTGTTTGATGGCGTCGTAAGCAAAATCCTCGGGGTAGTCGGCCTCGCTCTGCGGTACGCCAACCTCGATCCGCGCTCGGCCTGGCGGCAGTTTCCCGGCCTTTTTTCCTGGTGGCACGCAGCGTTCGCCGTAGCTGTGCAGCCAGATCAGCCGTTCGCCCAGGTTGGCGGCGGCGTTGAAGAGACTCGCGTCTTTGGTGATTGGCAGGCGCGGGCCGGGGATGGTCAATTCTTCCCAAAAACGGGTCACGTAGCCCGGTGAGGCGAGCATGGCGTAGGCGTAGGCCACAAACCGCTGCGGCGTCACGGTCTGGCCGTAGCCTGTCGTCAGTTGCTCCAGCACCCCGGCGGTGATGTTTGCCTCGGTCGCTGCGCTGTCTCGCCAAAGCGGGATGACATCTTTTGCGCCGCGATTGCAGAAGTGGTGCAGATCTGGGATAAGGGCTGTTGCCACCGCCGCTGGCCCGTGGCCGAGTACATCCGTCAGCATACTGATCAGGTAGATCTGCTGGTCGCCGTGGGCGCGCTGAAGTTCGGGCCTGGGCCGATCACAGAGCCGTGGGTCGCGCAGCATCCATTGGCGATCAAAACTACGAAATGCGTAACGCTGTATATCAACCGGATTCTCGTTCGCAGCTAGGCTTGTGATCGCTGGGAGTGTCACGTCGGAATCATCAAGACTGCCAATTGTGCGATTGGCAGTGCGAGCGTCGGTCTCTTTCATGAGTTTCCCGCGCTGGGCTGGTGGATGGCTCAGAAGATTCTGCCAGCGCCGCTCCAGCACATCCTTGCTCTCACCAATCGGCCAGGAGCGCTTGAACTGCATGCCATTGGCCTGCCAGGGAAACAGGTCGGTAAGCAGCGGCCAGCCCCAGTAGGGCGTATCCGAACTAGGCAGGAACAGGTCGGCCCAGCCGCTAAAGCAGGTACGCCAGGGCAGATCGGCCATCTGCGTCACGGCGTCCAGAGAGGCCAGTTTCTCGGCGCGGTTGCCGGTGATGCGGGCGTAGCGCACGGTGGCCGGGGTATCGGGCCGGGCCGGGCCGTTACGGATGCCCAGGGCAATCGCCACCGGGGTCTGGATGGCAAACACGTTCTCGCTCTTGCGTGCGCCGAGATTATCGCCCTCCAGGTCAATAATCCACAGTTCATCGAAGCTACGCCGCATCAGCTCGCGCATCCCGGCGAAGCCAGGGCCGCGCAGGTACGAGGCGGCGGTAATAAAACTGATGATGCCGTAACCCGGTTGCTGTTCGCAGATCTTCCAGAGCGCCCAGCGCCAGAAGTAGACATAATCATTGAACAGGTTCTTGGCGTGGACGCCCTGACCACTCGCCTGGAGCGGGGCCAGAAAATCGTCGAGCAACGCCGGAGGCTTCGCCTTGCCCTGGACGGGATCGCCAAAGCGCACCCAGCCGCCCTTGCGCTGCTGCGAAGGGTCGTCGGGGTCAATCGTCTGCCGGTCGTAGGGCGGGTTGCCAATACAGACCAGCACCGCCGTATCGCGCTTGATCTTCTGGGCGCGCTGCTGCTCTTCGCCAAACTGCTTGTAGGGCAGGGGCAGATAATCCTTGGGCTTGGCGTTCGGCGATTCCAGCGTATCAGCCAGATAGACATGCACCCCGTCGGCAGGCAGCGTACCGCCCTCGGCGACAACCTGCTGGGTCAGGCGCAGGTGAGCCACCGCATACGGGCCGACCAGCAACTCGAAGGCGTGCATATTCTGGGCAGCGGTCGTCGCCGCCGAAGCGCGTTTGCCCTTACCCTTCACCGCCGCAATCTGATCCAGGCCGTGCTGCATGGCGGCCAGGATGTAGGTACCAGTGCCGGTAGCCGGGTCAAGGGTGATCAC
>CAIRFY010000162.1 GCA_903877945.1 uncultured Oscillochloris sp.
CGCACTACGAACAGTAAGGCATGTTTCAATCTAGCGTGACAATTCAGCGACGAAACGATTAGGCGGTGAGGCGCTCCGTGTCGCCTCATCGCCTCATCGCCTCATCGCTGAACTGTCACGCTGAATGTACCCATTTTGAAACATGCCTAATACCGAAAGTCATACCTAATGCGCAAGATCCAGGTGACAATCGACGGAGCCGAGTTCACCGTCGAGGTAGGCGACCTCTCCGCCAAAGATGGCTTTGTAACGGCGACGGTGAATGGTGTACCGACACGTGTGGCCGTCTCGTCGCTGGCCGCCCCCGAGGCCATCCAGTGGGCGGTGGTGAACACGCGCCCCTACGAACTACTGATCGACCACGACCTGCGCTGGGCACAGTCGGCGTACGGCAGACATACGCTGAATGTGCGCGACTTGGACGCTGGCGTGGCCCGTCCGGCCAGCACCGACGCCCGGATCAAGGCCCCTATCCCCGGCATCGTCGTGCGCCTGCTAGTCGAGGTCGGCCAGGAGGTTATGGCCGACCAGCCCGTGCTGGTGCTGGAGGCCATGAAAATGGAGAACGAGATCCGCGCCGCCCGCTCAGGCCGAGTCGCCAGCCTGCACGCCCAGCCCGGCCAGAGTGTGAAACTGCACGAGTTACTGGCGGAGATCGTGTAGCAGTCTACGCCCTCACCCCAACCCTCTCCCAAGGGAAGAAAGGCTGGGATGAGGACGGTATTGCCATTTTGCATTTTGCATTTCGCATTTCGCATACGTAACGCGGTCACCCTGAGCGAAACGAAGGGTCCCGGCCGGGATTCTTCGCTTCGCTCAGAATGACAGGATTCCTTACAGTGTTACTTCTGCGGTATTGCGCATTTTGCATTTTGCATTTTGCATTTTGCATTGAACGCGGAGTCCGCCTATGACCGAGATGCACCGCGAATCCCCCTACCCGATGGTGTCACTCGCCACGGCTCGCGCCATGGTGATAGCCCAGGTCGCCTCGCTTAACAGCGAGGAGATCGACGCCCTCAGCGCCGAGGGCCGAGTCCTGGCCGCCACCATCAGCGCCCCCGAGGATGTGCCCGATCTGCCCAAGTCGGCGATGGACGGCTACGCCCTGCGCTCCGCCGACGGGCTGATCCTCCGGCGCGTGGTGGCCGAACTGACCGCCGGTGCCCAGTCTGGCCTGCTAATTGGCCCCGGCGAGGCTGCCCGAATCATGACCGGCGCGCCCATGCCCGCTGGGGCCGACGCGATGATCCCGGTGGAACTGACCGAGGAGCGCGATGGGTTGCTCTCCATCCAGCGCAAACTGAAGCCCGGCGACTATGTCCACACCGTTGGACAGGACATCGCCGCAGGCCAGCAGGTGCTGGCCCGTGGCACCCTGATCGGCGCGGCTGACGTGGGCCTGCTCGCCACCGTCGGCGTCACCCGCGTGCCCGTCTTCCGCCGCCCGCGTGTGGCCGTCCTGGCCACCGGCGATGAGGTCGTGGAGCCATCCGCCCCGCGCCCCGCCGGTGCCGTGCGCGACAGCAACCGCTACGCCCTGATGGCCGCTGCCCGCGAGGCTGGCTGCGAGGCGATCTCCCTTGGCATCGCCCCGGACGACTACGCCGGTCAGCGTGCGGCCATCCTGCGCGGCCTGGAGCACGCCGACGTCCTGCTCACCAGCGGCGGCGTCAGTATGGGCACACGCGACCTGATCAAGCCCATCCTGGCCGAGATCGGCACGGTACACTTCGGGCGGATCAACTTCAAGCCCGGCAAGCCCACCACCTTCGCCACCGTTGGGGGCACGCTGATCTTCGGCCTGCCCGGCTACCCCGTCTCCTCCCTGGTTTCCTTCGAGGTCGTCGTGCGGCCCGCCCTGCGCGCCCTCCAGGGCGACGCCCGCCCCGAGCGCCCGCTGGCTCTGGCCAAGCTCTCCACGCCCGTCCGCCCCTCGCACGACCGCCCCGAGTACCAGCGGGTCGTCCTCAGTTGGCGCGATGGCACCCTCTGGGCGGCCAGCACCGGCGGCCAGGGCAGCTCGCGCCTGCTCTCAATGCGCGGAGCCAACGGTCTGCTGCTCGTCCCCGCAGGCGATGAGATCCTGCCGGTGGGCACGCAGCTTGAGGTGCTGATCACTGGGGCGCTGTGATCAGGAGGTCGTGGCTTCGCATGGTATCATTGAGCCGGCTGGTTACGGTGCCGATTCCTGATAAGACGAGGTTTCAGGATCGACCATTGTACGTTACATTTCCGCACCCTCACCCCCTAGCCCCCTCTCCCTGAACGAGAGAGGGGGGATTCCTCGCCAGGAAGCGATATACTCCCCTCTCCCCTTGAGGGAGAGGGGCTGGGGGCTGTCCGGCGGCAAACTGTCAAGCTCATTTGAACCATGTCTAGTAGGGTAATGCCGGGTATAGGGGCAGCGCGCCTTGCTACGCCTCTCGCAAGAACTGCTGGTCAGCGAGGATCTGGAACCGGCGCTCATGAGCGCGTTCGCCGCCGGGCATGCGCAGTCCGATGATATTACGATGGTAGAGATGAAGCGGTTGCCGATGTCGGTACATCGAAGCGATAGCCGATACCGCGCACTGTCTGAATGTAGCGAGGGTGGGCGGGATCTGGCTCGATTTTCTCGCGGAGCCAGCGGATGTGAACATCGACCGTGCGGTTGTCGCCAATGAAGTCGATGCCCCAAACCCGATCAAGGAGCAGGTCGCGGGAGAGGGCGATACCACGATTGCGGACGAGGCAGGTGAGCAGGTCGAACTCCTTTTGGGCGAGCGTGATCTCGCCACCCTCACACCATGCGCGGCGGCTGCTGGTATCGATACGCAGGACACCGGCCTCAAGCACCTCGCGGACACCGGCGCGTGGCTGGCGCTCGCTGCGGCGCATGATTGCGCGCACACGGGCCAGGAACTCGCCGAGGCTGAAGGGCTTGCTAATATAGTCATCGGCACCGAGTTCAAGTCCGGCGATGCGGTCAACCTCATCCTGGCGGGCGGTGAGCATCATGATCGGGACATTGCTCTCTTGGCGGATGATCCGGCAGACGGAAAACCCGTCGAGGCGGGGGAGCATGATGTCGAGGACGATCAAGTCGGGCAGCGCACGGCGAGCCTGGTCGAGGCCCTGCACGCCATCGGCGGCGATGATGACGCTGTAGCCCTCGCGCTCCAGGTTGTAGCGCAGCGTCTCGGCCAGGGTGGTCTCGTCTTCAACCAGCAGGATCGTAGACATGGGGGTGCCTGCCGTGCGCGGGCTTCTCGGGTGCGCGCACTCCTTCTCTCACCAAAAGAAACGCCGACACACCGGCGCTTGCGCGCAGATGGCCGGCATCAGTTGCCTGCTCTCACGACATTGCATGACTGTGGTCGGGGCGGAGGGATTTGAACCCACGACCCCCGCGTCCCAAACGCGGTGCTCTACCAGGCTGAGCCACGCCCCGATTACCGACTAAGCCTAACAGGATAGACGGTTATTGTCAAGCGTTCAATAAGACCCAAGTGCTCGCACAGTACGGCGAGGATTCCTAAGCCTCGGATCTCTTACCCCCGACTCCTCAATGACGGTTTGCCACACCCTCATTGGTGTAGGGGCGGCTCGCGAGCCGTCTCTACACCAACGGGATCAGACTGCGAGGCGGCGAACCTCAATCGTGCGGGCGAGGCGTCGGTCGAGGGCGTGGGTCAGAACGCCGACGCACAGCGAGATCGGCCCATCGAAGGGTGCGCTATCGACAATCCGCACGCAGGTTCCGGGGGTCAGTCCAAGGTCAGCAAGATAGCGGAGCCGCTCGGCGCTCTGGTCGCGGACGCGCATAATCTGGGCATCCTCGCCAATCATAAGGTCAGCCAGGCGCAAGTCGTCGCTGGGCGGCAGGCGACCCTCAAGGGTGGGAATTGGGTCGCCATGCGGGTCAACGTGCGGATTGCCGAGGTGTGCGGCGATGCGGGCCTCCAGCTTCTCGCTAATATGATGCTCCAGCTTCTCGGCCTCCTCGTGAACCTCGTCCCAACTATACCCGAGGGCCTCCACCAGATAGAGTTCAAGCAGGCGGTGGTGGCGGATGACCTCAAGGGCAATCCGCTCGCCGCTGGCGGTGAGCTGGACTCCCTGGTAGGGCGTGTGCCGTACCAGGAGCATTTCGGCAAGCTTCTTGATCATACCAGTGACAGATCCGGGCTTAAACCCGCGCTGGTCGCCCAGCATTGAGGTGGTAACAACCCCGCACTGCTGCTGGAGGGTGTAGATCGCCTTCAGGTAGTCCTCAATCGCCGGTGTAATGCGGCTGCTCTGGTCATCTGCTGTCATCAACCGCACCTCCCCCCAGGCTCGTGTCGAAACCGTTGATCGCCCCCCTCTGCTGGCAACTGTACCATAACCTGCCGGGGTTTGCACACTGACGCGCTGCGTGCTATCCTACGCCGTGAGCGAGACCGCCTGTGCCGTGATCGCCCACGTTCGCCTTGGTTGAGATAGAGGTACTCGACGATGACCATCACTGATCGCATGCTCACTGGTGCAATCGCCAACAACCCCGCCAACTATGATGGCGATGGCGAGTGGCGCTACTCGGTTCCCCATAAGTCACTCTACTTCTCCCGTGCCTCTGCGCCTGACCCAAAGGACAGCGAGCAGTGGTTTGCGCTGCCGTCGCTGAATCCAGACGGCTCGCGGCGCATGGAACTCGCCTTCCAGCAGTTCGCCAAGCGACGCTGGCCCCCCAGCCGTATCGATGAGCTTGAGCGATTCGCTGTGCGCCGTGGCTGGAACCTAGCGATGGAGCTGAAGTATGGCGGCGGTGCCCTAGAGGATAAAGAGGCCGAGGAGTGGCAGTACGTGGTGAACCGCGAGCTTCAGCGCCTCGCCCAGCAGGTGCGCCAGAAGATCACCGAGCGGGAGGGGTGACGCGGTGACGCGGTGACGCGGTGAGGGGGTGACGCGGTGAGGGGGTGACGGGGTGACGCGGGGACGCGGGGACAGTATTGTTTGCGTTCATAAGAACCATTGCGTTTTGTTACGTTTTGTTGCGTCTTATGGTACAATTGTGCCATGAAA
>CAIRFY010000163.1 GCA_903877945.1 uncultured Oscillochloris sp.
CTCCTGCGGGGCCGCCGCCCTAAAAAAACGACGGTATTGCAAACAAGGGGCGCAGCAGAAGGGGGGCCGCATGCGGCCCCCCTTCTGCTGCGCCCCTTGTTTGCAATACCGTCGTTTTTTTAGGGCGGCGGCCCCGCAGGAGGATCGCGATGGATCAGTTCGCCGGGATCGTGTTCGATGCCTACGGGACGTTACTCGATGTCGCCTCGGTCGCGCTTGCCTGCGAGGCGCGCTGGCCGGGCCACGGCTCCGCGCTCACCCGCCTCTGGCGCGCGCGCCAGCTTGAGTACTCCTGGCTGCGTAGCCTGATGGGCCGCCACGCCGACTTTTGGCAGGTGACGGGTGACGCCCTTGACGTTGCCTGCGCCGCCCTCGGGCTTGACCTCGCCCCCGCCGACCGCGCCGCCCTGCTCGATGGCTACCTGCAGCTCGCGCCGTTCCCCGAGGTTGTGGTTGCCCTCAATCGGCTCGCAGGCATGCGCAAGTTGGCACTCTCGAACGGTGCCCCGGCCATGTTGCGGGCCGGGCTGGAACACGCCGGGATCGCTGGTCATCTGGAGGCAATCCTGAGCGTCGAGTCGGTTCGTATCTTCAAGCCCGCCCCACAGGTCTACGCCCTGGCCACCACGTATCTGGGCTGCGCCCCCGCCGACATCCTGTTTGTCTCCGCGAATGGGTGGGACGTCGCCGGTGCCGCGTCGTTTGGCCTGCGCACGGTTTGGCTCAACCGGGCCGACGCGCCCGCCGAGCGGCTCGGCGTTGCGCCCGAGATCGTCGCGCCCAACCTCGCCGCGCTCGCAGATATGATCTTGTAGGGGCACAATGTCAGGCGTTCACATCCACAACGATCCGGCCGCGCACTAGGCCGTTGGTGATTGCCTCGCTAGATGCGGGCAGGGCGTCCATCGCGATCACCTCGGTCATGCGCTCGATCAGAGCCAGGGGCAACTCGCGGGCGATCCGCTCCCAGGCGGCGCGGCGCTCGGCGAAGGGGACGGACACCGAGTCGATGCCCAGGATGGCCACGCCGCGCAGGATGAGGGGGAAGACCGTGGTGTTCACTTCGACGCCCCCGGCGTTGCCGCAGGCGGCCACCGCGCCGCCGTAGGCCAGCGAGCGGATCACGCCGGCCAGCGTCGCCCCGCCCACGGTGTCCACCGCGCCGGCCCAGCGCTCGCGCTCTAGGGGTCGGCCCGGCCCGGCGCAGACCGCGCGGTCAATCACCTCGCTGGCCCCCAGCGCCTTGAGATAGTCGGCTTCCTGGGGTCGGCCAGTCGAGGCGACAACCCGGTGGCCGACGGCGGCCAGCAGGGCCACGGCCACGCTGCCCACGCCGCCGGCCGCCCCGGTGACCAGCACCTCGCGGTCGACGGGCCGCAGCCCGTGGCGCTCAAGCGCCTGCACCGCCAGCATGGCCGTAAGGCCGGCGGTGCCGACGCTCATGGCCTGGCGCAGGGAAAGGCCGGCGGGCAGGGGCACTAGCCACCCAGCCGAGGCTCGAGCCATCTGGCTGAAGCCGCCCCAGTGGCGCTCGCCCACGCCCCAGCCGGTCAGGATCACTTCATCGCCGGGGGCGTAGTTGGGCGAGGCCGACTCGATTACCGTGCCCGCGAAGTCGATCCCAGGCACCATGGGGCTGCCGCGCAGGATCTTGCCCTTGCCCGTCACCGCCAGGCCATCTTTGTAGTTCAGGGTCGAGTAAGCCACCCGCACCAGCACCTCGCCGACGGGCAGGTCGGCCATCGGTACGTTGCGAATCGCTACGCTGCGTGTCCCGCCGCTCTCCTCGACCACGAGGGCGCGAAAGGTCTGATCTGACATGGGATTCTTCCTTCTCGCTTCAACTTGTTCCAAGCTGGAGGCTCACTCGATTATAATGGCCCATACACGCTTTGCCAAACAGGAGTTGGTGCGGATTCCACGGGTTGATCACTTTGGCCTAGGGCCTCACCACCGCACATATGGGGGGTGTTTTCGGGGAGATACGCTCGAATGTACGGTGGCGAACCACAAGAATG
The DNA here is from genome assembly GCA_903877945.1 of uncultured Oscillochloris sp. GTDB lineage: Bacteria > Chloroflexota > Chloroflexia > Chloroflexales > Chloroflexaceae > Oscillochloris. Next base: position 2,019 of record CAIRFY010000163.1, read on the forward strand.
GACTTCACACAACGATGATCCAGAATAGCGAGAGCCTGCTGGCCTTGATCCTGGAGCTGCACGCCCAGATCCGCGCTGCGGTGGTGACGGCATGCGAGCGCAGCGCGGTCGATGACCTGTCGGGGGTGGTGGAGGACGAGCAGGCGGGCGACACGATCTACGCGGTGGATCGGGTGAGCGAGGCGTTGCTGGTGGGCTTCTTCGCCGAGCGGGTGGCCCCGATATGGCCAATGGTTCTGGTGGCTGAGGGCATCGCCGAGGGGAAGATCGTACTCCCCGCTGGCAGCGCCGAGGATGACGCCGTTATCCGAGTGCTGGTTGACCCGATCGACGGCACGCGCGGGCTGATGTATCAGAAGCGTAGTGGCTGGGTACTCACCGGAGTGGCCCCGAACCATGGCCCGACGACGCGGCTGCGCGATGTTGAACTGGCGGTGCAGACCGAGATCCCGCTGGTGAAGCAGCATCTGAGCGATGTACTCTGGGCCAGCGCCGACGGCCCGCTGCACGCCGAGCGCTACAATCGGCTGACCGGCGAGCAGACGCAGGTGCGCCTGCGGCCCTCGCGGGCGGGCAGCATCGCCCACGGATTCGCGATGATTAGCCGCTTCTTCCCCGGCGCTCGCGAGGAACTGGCCGCAATCGACGAGGCGGTGGTGCGGGCCACGCTCGGGCCGCCGCAGGCCGGCAAGGCGCAGTGCTTCGAGGATCAGTACATCTCCAGCGCGGGCCAGCTTTATGAACTGATCGCCGGCCACGACCGCTTTGTGGCCGACCTGCGTCCGCTCCTCGACCGCCACCTGGCCACGCGCGGCGAGGCGCTAGGCATCTGCTGCCACCCCTACGATATGGCGACGATGATGCTGGCCGAGAAGGCGGGGGTGCTACTGAGCGACGATCGCGGCGGCGAGCTGGACGCACCGATGGATATTCACGCCGATGTGGGATGGGTGGGCTACGCCAACGCAGAAATCCGCGCCCAGATCGAGCCAGCCCTGCTGGGGGTGCTGCGCGAGCGAGGGATTCTCTAGCGACTACGGGGGCTGCGCAGGGCTGATGCAACGTTGCTGGGGATGCGCCCCAGCGACGTTGCAACCGCCCTGGTCGCGCCCCTCCGGGCTTCCCCGCCGAGGGGGACGATACCTGTAGCGGCATCGGTTATTGGATATCGGCTATATTTGAGGAGATGTGAGGCCAATGTCAGACATCAGACTCTGTCCCTCGTGCGGAACGCAGGTGAGCGCCAGCGAGCGATTCTGTGGGAACTGTGGCATGCGCATGGATCAGCCTGCTCCCGTCGCTCCGACGATGCCCGCCGGCCAACAGGGCGTGCCCACCCAGGTACTGCCTTCTGCCTCACCGCCGCCCCAGCCAATGCCATCGTTCGGCGTGCCCCCCGCCACACCGCTGCCCCGGCGCGGCATGCCGATGTGGGCGATCATCCTGCTCGCTGTGGGCGGACTCTGCGCCGTCGGTTGTGTGGCGAGCGTCGGGATTTTAACCCTGATGGGCCAGCGGGCCTCCGGTGTATTTGCGACCATCCAGGTGGGACTTGCGACTACGTCCACACCCTCGGGCCTGGGCGGCGGGATTGTGCCCATCCCAACCCGCGCGGGGGCCACGCCCACCAAGGCTCCCGCCGCCACCGAGGAGATCCCCGCGCCCACGGAGGCTGACATCCCTACCGTTGAGCCGACCAGCGGCGGCGGCGGCGGGATCGTCGGCGGCGTCAGCGCCGGCGGAGCCGCCGAGGTCGCCACCGCTGCGGCCGCCACGGCCCAGGTCGCCATCATCGCTACCGCCGAGGTCGATCAGGCCAACGCCGACCTAGCGGCACTGCTCGCCTCCGGCAAGCAAATTTTCAGGGACGAGTTCGTCGATAACCGCAACAGTTGGTTCACCGGGAGCTTCAACGACATCGAGACCGACAAGATCGAGGACGGGGTTTTTAAGGTGATCTGGGCAGGCGAGAGTACCTCGTACGAACTCTACGAGGTGCGCGACATGACCAACTTCGTGGTCGAGGTGGACTGCTTAGTGCGTCAGGGCGGCACCGACGGCAGCTGCGGCCTGGTCTTCGACCAGAAGAAGGGCGTCGGCTACTACAAATTCGAGATCTTCGACAACTACTACCGGCTGTTCGTCACCCACCCCACGGGCGACCCGACCACCCTCGCCGAGGGCGACCCGGCCGGCAGCGTGAGGCCCGGCGATGTGAACCGCCTGCGGGTGATCCGGCAGGGCGACCAGATCCGCATCTTCCTGAACGGGACGCCGCTTAAGACGGTGAGCGACAGCACCTATATGCAGGGCAAGATCGGCATCTCGACCGACTCGTACAAGAAGGGTGGCGTCGAGATCTGGTTCGACAACTTTGTGATCTGGGAACTGCCGACGTAGGGCGAGGCACTCACCGGCGGGGATGCGGGAGCGGCAAGCGCCCAGAAATAATCACATCTAGGGCTGAAATTACCAGTGAATCTGGCAGTTTCAGCCCTAGATGTATGTAGGTTCTGCGGGTAAAGGGAGTCCCTATGTCAGTCTACATCGGCCTTGATATCGGCGGCACCAAGCTGATGGTTGCGGCAGCCGACGCTGCGGGGCGCATGCTGCGGCGCGTGCGCGAGCCGACCCCGCTCGGCCTCGACGAGGGGTTGGGCCGCCTGCACCAGATGATCGCCCAGGTTGCCGAGGGCGAGGCCATCGCCGGGATCGGCGCGGCAGTCGGCGGGCCACTCGACGTGCGGCGCGGGGTGGTTTCGCCACTGCACCAGCCGCAGTGGCGCGATGTCCCGCTCAAGGCGCTGATGGAGGCGCGCTGGGGCTGCCCGTTCTGCGTGGATGTTGATACCAACGTCGCCGCCGTGGGCGAGTACGTGGCGGGCGCGGCGGTCAGCCGCCTGCTCTACCTCACGCTCAGCACCGGCATGGGCGGCGGTTTCCTGATCGACGGGAAGATCTACGCTGGGGCGCAGGGCGCGCACCCCGAGGTCGGCCACCAGGCCATCCCGTACCGCTGCGCGTTTCCTGAGCGCGTGGCCTGCGAGTGCGGTGCCCCCGGCTGCCTGGAGGCGCTGATCTCCGGCAACGGCATCCGCCGGATCTACGGTAAGGCGGCCGAGCATCTGAGCGACGCGGAGTGGTCGGAAGTGGCCTACAATCTGGGCCAGGGGCTGCGCAATCTGGCCACGATTTACGCGCCCGACATGATCATCCTTGGCGGCGGGGTGGCGGTCGGCGGCGGCGAGCGGCTGCTCGATGTGTCCCGGCAGGTGATGGCAAGCGGCCTCCGGCTCGTGCCGGTGCCAGAACTGCGCCTCAGCCAACTCGGCTATGATACCGCCCTGCGCGGTGCCCTGGAGATCGCCCGACCGCGCGATCACACGTCAAGCTAGCGTGGCTCGGATCAGCTATTTTGGCAACGTAAAGGGCCACGCAGATGCGTGGCCCTTTGTGTTGATGGTGGTGGAGCTTAGGGGGTTCGAACCCCTGACCTCGACACTGCCAGTGTCGCGCTCTCCCAACTGAGCTAAAGCCCCGTACGTATGGTGGAGGTGAGGGGGCTCGAACCCCTGGCCTCGACAGTGCGATTGTCGCGCTCTCCCAGCTGAGCTACACCCCCGCACGCATTTGCGGAGTATAGCATGGAGACCCACGGCTGTCAAATTTCTGGTAAGGCGAGGCGATGAGGCGATGAGGCGATGAGGCGATGTGGCGATGTGGCGATGAGGCGATGTGGCGACGAGGCGATGTGGCGATGTGGCGATGTGGCGATGTGGCGATGAGGCGACGTGGCGATGTGGCGATGTGGCGATGTGGCGATGTGGCGATGTGGCGATGTGGCGATGTGGCGAGGTGGCGAGGTGGCGAGGTGGCGAGGTGGCGACGTGGCGAGGTGGCGAGGTGGCGACGTGGCGATGTGGCGATGTGGCGATGTGGCGACGTGGCGATGTGGCGATGTGGCGGACTCAGCCGCCTGACGCTGAATCCGCAGGGCAGTATCAGCTATCAGCCTCAGTGGGCAAGCAGCCGATGGATTGTGTTCAGAAGGCTGGTGAAATTAATCGGCTTAGGCTCGAAGGCATCACAGCCGATATGTAACGCCCGCTTCCGGTCGTCATCCATGGCGTAGGCGGTCAGCGCGATAATCGGGATCGTCGCTGTTTCCTGGCGTGCGCGTAGGCGCTGGGTGGCCTGCCAGCCGTTCAACTTCGGCAGTCCCATATCCATCACGATCACATCCGGTCGGGTGCTGCGCCCCAGCAGCAGCGCCTGTATCCCGTCCGCCGCCGTGGTGACATTGAACCCAAAGTGCGTGAAGCGCGTCTCCAACATCTCTCGGATCAGCGTATCGTCCTCAACCACAAGAATATGAGCCATATTCTCACCTCCGCTCATAACACCGGGTGTCTCTGCGATTCCATCAGTGCCCATGCGCTCCGCTGTACATTGTCGCAAAGTACGGCAGCGAGTTCTGGTGCGAGTGGATTGGTGTCAACTGGCTTGTGTAAGACGCCTGCCGCGCCAAGCACGATGCCCTGCTCAACCCCCTGGCTGACCGTCAGCAGCAGCACCGGGATGGTGCAGGTCTCGGGATCGTCTTTCAACTGCTGGAGTACCATCCAGCCGTCCCGATCAGGCAGGTGTACATCGAGGATAATGAGGTCGGGCATGAGCGTAACCGCCAGATCCAGCCCGGCTGCGCCGGTCGCTGCGATTTCGATGTGCAGGCCCGGCTGTGCCAGCGCCTGTAGCAGTAATGTGCGTATATGCTGTTCGTCGTTGATCACCAGCACGATCCGCGTCTCCTGCGTGACATCAAACAATGGCGGTGCCTCAGCGGCCGCAGACGGCTGCGCCAGAAGAGCGACTGGATCGCCCAGCACAGCGGTGGTGTCCGCACCCAGCGTGCGTGGCAGGGTCAAGGTGAAGGTTGAGCCCTCCCCAAAGACACTGGAGACGGTAATAGCGCCCCCGAGCAGATGGGCCAAGCGCTGGCTCAGCGCCAGGCCCAGTCCGGTGCCACCATACGTGCGGGTGGTCGATGAGTCGACCTGGACAAAATCGCGGAAGAGCAGATTCATCTGATCAGAGCGCATCCCGATGCCCGTGTCGCGCACCACAAACGCAATCTGGTCAACATCCGTCCCAGTCGCGCTGGGCAGCACGCGCATCGTGAGGGTGACGTTCCCCTCGTGCGTGAACTTGCAGGCGTTGCCGAGCAGGTTGATCAAGATCTGGCGCAGATGCACCTCATCCGTCTCCATTTCCCCCACCGCGTCGATCTCCTCGATCTCGAAGTGGTTTCCGTTGCGCTCAGCCAGCGTATGAATGGTATCTGTGACCATATACAGCATCGACGACACCTTCACCGGGGCGGGCTGCACAGACATATGCCCAGCCTCAATCCGCGAGATATTGAGGATATTGTTGATGATCGCGAGCAGATGGGTGCCGGCAGAGCGGATGCAGTCGAGACCGTGGAGCGCCTCCCTGTCCGCCGAGGTCGTGAGGGTGAGTTCGAGCAGTTCGGCGTAGCCGATGATCGCGGTGAGCGGGGTACGCAGTTCGTGGCTCATGACCGCCAGAAACTGGCTCTTGGCGCGGTTGGCGGCGTCAGCAGCCTCTTTGGCCGTGCGCAAAGCCTGCTCAACCTGCTTACGCTCGGTGATGTTGCGCACGATTACCTGGATGGCCGTCGTGTCGTGGTCATGGAACGATAGCACGACCAGTTCCGCATCAACAGTGGTGCCATCAGGATACGTCAGCACCCGCTCCGCTACCACCGGGACATCATTGTCCGCTGGGGCGAGCGTATTGATCGTCGCGTCAACCTGCCACCCGATACAGGACTCGGGAGTGTTGCCGCCCAGCAGACGAGCGCCGGCAGGATTGGTATAACGGATATGCTGTCCATCGTGGACGATGATCGCATCGGGATCCAGTTCGATCAACTGGCGGTAGCGGCGCTCTTTTTTGGCGAGCTGGTGTTGGGCCTGGGCCAGCCCGCTGAGCATCTGGTTGATCGCGCCGCCAAGTTGACTGATCTCATCACGACCCGTGATCGTGATCTGGGCCTTGGGCTGGCTGGCATCCACTGCGGCAACCTGGGCACTCAGCCGGGTGATGCGCGCCAGCACGGTGTGATCAAGCATCCAGAACACAATTATCCCGAAGAGAACCCCGGCGATGAGTAGGGCCAGCGTGTACTCACGGTTGGCCTGCTGCCCCAGGTGATAGATATCGCGGGGCAGTTCGACACTGAGCAGCATACCAGTTTCGTCCCGCAGATCCGCGATCCGGGTGACACCAAGCATGTGCTGGTTGTCGATCGGTGTGGTCACGATGATCTGTCCGGCGGCAATCATCGTCGCCGCCTGCTGGAGCAGCGGCGACAGAGCGGGGGCGTCGAGGCGGGTCACGCTGATCGGCAGGCGAGTGACTGCGGCGAGCCGGACGACCTCGTGTTCATCAAGCCGACGTCCCATAATCAGCGTGCCCGTCGCCGGACCCTGCCCCAGGCTGGTGAGGATTGGTCGTGCCGAGAGCAGCATCGGCCCATCGGAGAGGACGACCAGACCAGCCAGCTTGTTGGCAGGATCCGTATGCTGGAGCAGCCGCGCATTGGCTCCGGCGAACTGGCGTAGATCGCTGGGTGGCGGCACCTCCTTTTGGGACGCCAGATCAAAAGCGCGGGCGTAGACCAGCGTGCCGACCGTATTCACAACGGCCACATAGGAGAGGTTGTTATTGGTGAAGGTTGAATCCGAGGTGTTATTTGTCACGTACTCTGGATTTGGCTTGACCGCAAAGGCGTAGGTTTCATCCCACGTCGCGTAGTCGTTGGTTGTTCGGTCAAGGCTGGCGATGTCATCGTCGAAGGCGTTGGCTATTTGCTGCACATGCTCCTGGGCCATATTCGCCTCAACCGCCCGGATGTTGCGCTCTATAATCGAATCAGCCAGGAGCAGCAGGATACCGACGAGTGCGGCAAGCATGATCAGGATGCCAAGTAAGGTACGCGTGCGGAGTGAGAATGATCTCATAGCCATTCCTTAATCCTAGAGAATGCACGATCCATCCCAGGATCAACGGCGATATAGCAATCCTCTTGGGGTTGTTGTGTGGAGTCAAGGCTTTAGCCGGATAAGGCCGCCTAAAGGCTCGACTCCTTTTCATAACCAGTTTAGGATTGCTATATGTCGTCCCTACAGGTACGGCGCGTGGTCATGCGGAAAAAAGATGTGGGTAAAGGTGTAGATGCCCTCACGGGGAGAGGGAACCAGGAAGTGAGGGCTAAGCGGTGGGAGATTCGTTATTTGCAGTGTAGCAGCATCTAACGCTGGATCTAGCAGGAAAAACCTGACATTGATGTAGGGGAATTCCTGATATTATCAGGACGGATCCCCTGGCGGGCGACTGAAGTCGCGCCGCGTCGCCCGCGATGTGGCGTACACCTAGGGCTACGTCAAAGTTGCCCGCCGACCCTCACCCCCTGCCCCTCTCCCTCAC
>CAIRFY010000164.1 GCA_903877945.1 uncultured Oscillochloris sp.
ATGAGCAAAGTCGTGTGATCGCCGCTCCGCCCTCACCCCCCAGCCCCCTCTCCCTGAGCGGGAGAGGGGGAGTCGGACGCATCCTGGTGCGGAATCTCCCCTCTCCCCGTGAGGGAGAGGGGCTGGGGGTGAGGGCCGGAGGGTGACTTTGCAACAGCCCTGCCGTGAGGGAGAAGGGCCGGGGGTGAGGGGGCACGGTCGGCGCGAGATCAGCTTATTTGAACAGTATTGGCCTTATAAGGTTATGGATGACGGACGATACACCATCTCGACGCGGATCTACCTGACGGTTGCGCAGCGCACGAAGCTCGATGGGCTGCTGCGCCTGACGGAGCAGAGCCTCGACGTGCTGCTCACCGACCTGCTGGTCATCTATCTGGCTGATCAGGCGAATCCGCCTGCCGAGTCTGAGCCAGACCTGACTGACGCCCGTGCGGTTGAGTTGGCTGGCCGTCGCCGTGAACTGCGCCGTCTGCGGGCCACGCTGAACGACCCCTACAACCCGCCGCCACCCTGGCTGATCACGATGATCGCCGATCTGGAGGCCGAGATCGCACGGCTGAGTCTTTAGCTTCCAGGACGGTTGTACAACCGTTCTGGAAGCTTTGAGAGTTTCATGAAAGTTCGCATCGACCAACTAATCGTCGCACGTGGCCTGGCGGAGACGCGCAGCAAGGCCCAGGCGCTGCTGCTCGCCGGGAGCGTGCGGGTGAACGGCCAGCCGGCGGGCAAGGCTGGCACGCTGGTGGATGCGGCTGCGGATCTGGAGGTGACGGCGGCCTTGCCCTACGCCAGCCGGGGCGGCTACAAGCTGGCCCACGCCCTCGATACCTTCGGCCTGAACCCCGTCGGATTGGTCGCCTTGGACGCCGGAGCCTCCACCGGCGGCTTCACCGATGTGCTGCTCCAGCGTGGCGCCGCCCGCGTCTACGCCGTGGATGTGGGCTACGGCATCCTCGACTATCGCCTGCGCGAGGATTCTCGGGTGGTAGTGCGGGAACGGACGAATATTCGGCACCTGGAGCGGCTGTCGGACTCCTCCCCCCTCGCCGACTGCGCGGTGATTGACGTATCGTTCATCTCGCTGAAGCTTGTGCTACCGGCGGTGCGTCGCCTGATCGCGCCCGATGCCTGGGTGGTGCCGCTGATCAAGCCACAGTTCGAGGCTGGCCCGTCGCAGGTGGGCAGGGGCGGGGTGGTGCGCGACCCCGCCGTCCACCGGGCGGTGCTGCACGCAGCCCTGGCGACCGCAGTCGAACTCGGGCTGACCCCGCGTGGTCTGACCCGCTCGCCGCTGCTCGGCCCAGCGGGCAACGTGGAGTTTCTGGCCTGGCTCCAGCCTGGCGGGGAGACGATCAATGTGGAGACAGAAATCAATCGCCTCACCGGATTGTAAAAAAGCAATAGAGCAAAAGTCACCCTGTGACACCTGTCACGCTGAGCGAAGCGAAGCGTCCCGGCAATGATGATGCACACCGGGACGCTTCGCTTCGCTCAGCGTGACAGGTGAGACAGGGTGACTTTTGCTCTATTGCGTATTGCGTTTAAACCATCCCCCCTTGTCGCCCGCTACTGCTGCTGCTGCACCTGCTGGGTGGCCTCCAGGTCGGCCTCAGCGGGAGCGGGGGCGGGCACCGCTGGGAGCAGGTCGGCGTCGGGGATAAACGCCTCGGTGGGCAGCACCTTCACGCCGACCTCCAGGGTGTTCTCGGCGCGCCCACGGAAGACGCCTTTGGTGGGCGGGACATCGGCGTAGTCGCGGCCAACGGCGGCGCGGATGTGGCGGTCGCGGGCGATCAGGTTGTTGGTCGGGTCGAAGCCAACCCAGCCGATGCCCGGCAGTAGCGCCTCAACCCAGGCGTGCGAGGCGTCGCGCTCAGAGCGGTCGTGATCCTCGGCACGGTGGTAGAGGTAGCCGCTCACATAGCGGCAGGGGATGCCCAGGGGCCGCACGAGAGCGATCATAATATGCGCGAAATCCTGGCAGACGCCCTTGCGCTTCGCCAGAGCCTCATCGATGGGCGAGTCCACCGTGGTGGTCTGCGGGGCGTAGGCGAAGGTGCGGTACATACGCCCGGTGATCTCGTGCAGGAGCGAGAGCGGATCGCCACGGCGGCGCAGGTCAAGCTGGCTGGACAGGGCGCTCAGCAGCGGCGAGGGGCGAGCGAACTGGCTAGGGGACAGGAAATCCCACAGCTCCTCCTCGGCGGCCATATCGTCGAGCAGAGTCCACGCCTCTTGTCCAAGGCTACGCGGCAGCTTAGGCGGGTCGGTAAAGACCACAATCGCCTCGGCGGTGATGGTAAGCTGGCGGTGCTGGCTGGGAATGTCGAAGTTATGCACCGTGTTGCCGTAGCAGTCCTGGTAACTGCCCACCGTAGCGGCAGGGTTCGTGGTGAGCTTAAACTTCAGACAGCGCTGCATGCCCTCGCTGAGCGGGCGCATGCGCGCCTCCGTGAAGCTCTCACTAATCGGAGCGCTATAGCGGAAGCGAGTTTTGTGGAGGATTGAGTAGTACATATTAATGCAACATGCAACATGCAACATGCAACATGCTCAACGCCGTGGCCTTTTGCATTGTGCATTTCGCATTTTGCATTCTCACGACGTGAGTGCGGTATCCACCGGGTAGGAGACATACGCCTGATAGATCGCGCCGTGGATGGCACCACACTGGCGCTGGATGCTCTCCAGGTAGGCGTGCATATTCTCGGCGATGATCTCATCGACCTGGCCGTAGTCCATCGCAGCGCGCAGGCGCCCAGCCAGGCGCTCGGCGCGACCGGCGCTGCGCGTACCGGTTGCGTGAGAGATCGCCTGCATCGCACGCTGGATGTGGTCGGCGGCGAAGCGCACCGAGCGCGGGCCGTCACCGTTCAGCAGCAGGAACTCAGCCACGCACTCGGGCTGGATGTCGGCGGTGTAGACCTTACAGTACGCCTCAAAGGCCGTACAGCACCTGAGCAGGCCAACCCAGTCGATATAGTCGAGAGCGACGGGAGCATCGCTGGGAGCCTCCAGGAAGGGCCGAAAATGCTGGTCGATCAGCGAAGCGGTGGCCCCGGCGCGCTCCAGGTAGCGGCCCACCTGGATGAACTGCCAGCCCTCGCCGTGGGTCATCGTGGCGTCGGTGACACCCTGGAAGAGGTGTGCGCCCTCCTTGACCTCTTGGTAGAACTCCAGCGGCTCGCCCTGCCAGATCTGGTCAATGCTGCTGCCCTTGACCTTCAGGTAGAGCCGGTTGAGCTGCTCCCACATCTCCGAACTGATCTGCTCGCGCACCTGGCGGGCGTTCTCGCGGGCGGAAGCGATGCAGGAGACAATCGAGCCATCGTTTGCCGTGTCGAAGGTGAGCATACGCGCAATTGCATAGGCATCGCCCGACCCGCTCGGCGGCGGGTAGGCGCGCAAAGCGGCCAGCAGGCGCTCCCAGCGCGGCCCGACCGACTGCGGCGTCTGATCCAGCATCAGGTTCAGCCCCACGGCGATCAGGCGTGCCGTATGCTCGGCCCGCTCCAGGTAGCGGCTCATCCAATACAGGCTGTCGGCGACACGAGATAGCATAGTGACCTCAATGCAAAATGCAAAATGCAAAATGCAAACCCGGACATATCATAAGGCAACAGGCAAAAGGCAAAATGCAAACCCGGACATATCATACGGCAAAAGGCAAAAGGCAAAATGCAAACCCGAACACCATCGTGCTATTCATTTTGCATTTTGCATTTTGCATTTTGCATTACTCAAACAACACCCACGTATCCTTGCTCCCTCCGCCCTGCGAGGAGTTGACCACCAGCGAACCACGGCGCAGGGCTACGCGGGTGAGCCCGCCAGGTACAATCGTCACCTGGTCGCCGTTGAGGATGTAGGGCCGCAGATCGATGTGGCGTGGCTCAACCTGCTCGTCCACAAAGCATGGTGCGCGTGAGAGGCTGAGCGTGGGCTGGGCAATGTAGTTGCGCGGGTTGGCGATGATCAGATCGCGGAAGGTATCGCGCTGCTCGCGGGTGCTGTGCGGGCCGATCAGCATGCCGTACCCGCCCGACTCGCCCACCGCCTTGACCACGAGGTCGTCCAGGTGTTCCAGCACGTAGGCCCGGTCGTCGGCCTTGTCGCACAGGTAGGTCTCGATATTCTGGAGGGCCGGTTCCTCACCCAGGTAGTAACGGATGATCGCCGGGACGTAGGCGTAGACGGCCTTATCGTCGGCGATGCCGGTACCCACAGCGTTAGCCATCGCCACATTGCCCGAGCGATAGGCGTTGAGCAGGCCGGGTACGCCCAGGATCGAGTCGGGCCGGAAGGCCAGCGGGTCGATGAAGTCGTCATCAAGACGCCGGTAGATCACATCGACCCGGCGCAACCCGGCGGTGGTACGCATATACACAATATTATCATGCACCAGCAGATCGCGCCCCTCGACCAGTTCGATCCCCATGATCCGGGCTAGGAAGGTGTGTTCAAAGTAGGCGGAGTTGTAGACCCCCGGCGTCAGCAGGACAATCGTCGGGTCGGAGCGATGCTCGGGGGCCAGGGCGCGCAGGGTGGTGAGTAGAGCCTTGCCATAGTCGTCAATCGGGCGCACGCCGTAGTTGGCGAAGAGCCGGGGGAAGGCTCGCTTCATCACCGAGCGGTTGGTGAGCATATAGCTGACCCCGCTGGGGACGCGCAGGTTGTCTTCCAGCACCGCGAAACTGCCGTCCGGCAGGCGCACCAAGTCGGTGCCTACCACCGTAATATAGGCGTTGCGCGGGACGTTGACGTTGCGCATTTCACGACGATAATGCTGGCAGGTATAGATCAACTCACGCGGGACAACCCCGTCCCGGAAGATCTTGCCATCGTGGTAGATGTCGTGGAGGAAGTGGTTCAGCGCGGTGATGCGCTGGGCCAGACCACGCTCGACAATCGCCCACTCGGCGGCAGTGATGATTCGGGGTAGTAGATCGTAGGGGAAAATCCGCTCGGTACCGGCGTCCTCGCCGTACACGGTGAAGGTAATTCCCTGATTGAGAAAGGAAGCGTCAGCGTAGCGCTGGCGCTGTAGCAACTCGCTCGCGCCCATCTCGCGCAGCCGATCATAGAGAGTCCGGTAGTGTTCGCGCACCTGGCCGAGAGGTGTGAACATCTCGTCGTAGGCCGCGTCGAGCTGATAGCTGGCGAAGGGGGGGCGACCAATATCCGTTGCGCTGCGCTCGTTAGGCATCGTGCGTCGAGTCCTGATCTACGAAGGGGTCACGCTCGCAGAGAGGGCGTCAAGGCATCGTTGCCATCGCGTCTTCACTTAGATTCTCTGGGTTAAAGGGTATAGTACCCTGGAGGGTACGATTCGTCAAATTATCAGTCAGGCGGTCGAGGGCGCGTATCCAGGGCTAGTGCAAAGTCCGCAGATCGCCGGACAGCCCTCACCCCCCAGCCCCCTCTCCCTGAACGGGAGAGGGGGAGTCGGATGCGTCCTGCTGCGGAATCTCCCCTCTCCCCGTGAGGGAGAGGGGCAGGGGGTGAGGGGGTAAGGCCGGTGCGAGATCAGCTTATTCGAAAAGTATTGGCCTTAAACGTATTGTGTCTAACCCCGGCGTAGGGTTTTGTAGAGCCGGATCGCGCCTTGGGTGACGGCGGCGCTGCTCTGGCCGGGGAAGGTGCTGTCGCCGACGAGCCAGAGGCCGGGCACCCCGGCGGCGCGTGCGCCCAGGCTGCGGAATCCGCTCTGCGTGGGGCGCTGGCCTAGCCCGCCGACCATGCCACGTTCACGCCGGGTGTAGCGCTGGAAGCTGACGGGCGTGCCAGCCTGCTGGTAGCGAATGTGGCCGCGCAGCCCCGGCAGTACCCGCTCGGCGGCGGTGATCAGGTCCTCGGCCCAGCGGGCCTTGCGCTCTCGGTAGGCCGTTTGCCCCGCCGCCCGCGCTGCCCACCAGGGGCCAACCCGCGTGTGCGTGCTGATCGTGACGGCGCGTTGCCCTGCCGGGGCGCGGCTGGTGTCGTGGGCCGGGTGCAGCGAGATGAAGGCGGTGTTGCCCTCGCCCAGCGGCTCGCCGTAGCGCCGCACTACCTGATGGTGCGCGGGTATTCCTGTCGGGATTTGCGGTTCATCTACCCCTAAGTAGAGCGTGAAGGCACCCCAACTCTCGGGCGTTGTCTTCATCACATGAAGCAGACGGTGTGGCGCGGCTTCGCCCAGCAGGCGAGCGACATCCCCCACTGTCTGCCCGGCGATGATCTGGCGTGCGCGTAGCTCTTCGCCATCGGCTAGGCGCACCCCCACGGCGCAGCCGCCCTCCACCAGAATCTGCCCGACCCAGGTGCGGTAGCGCAGTTCGCCGCCGTCGCGGATGAATGCGTCGGCCAGGGTGCGGGCGATGCTCCAGGCTCCGCCTTCGGCGTAGAAGACGCCTTGGCGGGCCAGGTCGAGGGCCACGCTGCCAAAAAGCCAGGCGCACTCGTCGGCGGGCACCTGGGCCGAGATCAACAACTGGGCGTCGATAAACGCCCGCAGGGCGGGGTCGGTTAGCCGGTAGCGGCGTAGCTCGTGGCCGACGGTGCGCTCGATGTGCGCCAGCAGGCCAATCATTTCGGGCCGAAGAGTTGGGATGAGGCCCAGCAGATCGCCTGTTGTCTCAAGGGGCATCGGGGGATGACGTGCGGCGAAGCGCCAGGCGATGGCGGCGATAGCCTCCTGATTTTGCCAAAAGCGCTCGGCGGCCACAGCCTGCGCGGGGAAGGCGCGCATACGCTCCTCGCGCCAGGCATCCGGGTCACCGTAGCGCGTCACCACCCGGTCAGGCAGCCAGACCTGCATAGCTGGCTCCAGGGGCACCACCGGGAAGCGTAGGCTCAACCGGCGGGCCACCCAGTCGTGGGCACCGCCGAGCTGGAACCCACCGAAGAGGGTTGCGCCTACGTCGAAGACGTAGGACGTACCATCGGGGCGCGTGCGACGGTACGAGGAGGCGCAGCCGCCCGGCTCGATGTGACCCTCCAGCACAGCCACCCGGTAGCCGTCGTGGGCAAGCAGGGCGGCTGTGGTGAGTCCGCCAATCCCCGCGCCGATGATGAGTGCGTCGTAGATCACCCGCCCACCCCGGTCAATCTGGCGCGCATGGCTACGCCGAGCAGGAACAGACAGACGGCGGCGTAGATCAGAGCCTGCCCGCGCCCGGCCCGGCCGCGACCGTAGGTGATGGCACCGGGTAGCAGGGCCAGGGCCACCCCGCCGTAGACGATGTGCATAGCGAGACGGACGGGCTGCGCCGCGCCGAGTAGGAGCGGTATGCCCAGCAGCGCCTCGGCGATAATCAGTAGTTCGACCACCCAGAGGATCGCTATGTAGCTGCGATCAACCGTTCCGCGTAGCGCGCAGATCAAACCCCAGATCACCAGCGCGACCAGGGCCAGGGAGATGGTAAGCTGAAGGCGGGTATGGAGCAGGGTCAGGTGGGGCATGGTGAATGTGATAGGCAAAAAGACGGAGGGATGTCGCAGCCTGTATTATACGCTGGGTTGTGCCTTGGGTTGTTTGTGGAAGCGGGTGATCCCCAGCGATGAGCGCACCAATGATTGAACTCGACCGGGTGAGCAAGATTTTTCAGAGCGGTAGCGGCTCCGTCACGGCCCTGCACGACGTGAACCTAAGCGTCGCCGAGGGCGAGTTTATCGCCTTGATCGGGCCGAGCGGCTGCGGCAAGAGTACCTTGATCCGTCTGGTGGGCGACCTGGAGCAGCCCAACGTCGGTAGCCTGCGGGTGCGCGGGAAGACACCGCGCCAGGCCCGGCTCGACCACGACTACGGAATTGTCTTTCAGTCCCCGGTACTCTACGAGTGGCGCAGCATCCGCGAAAATATCGAACTGCCCCTGGAGATTATGGGTCAGCCCGGTTCTACGCGCCAAGCGCGGGCGAATGAACTGCTGCGACTGGTGGGCCTGAGCGATTTTGCCGACGCCTACCCGCACCAACTTTCTGGCGGCATGCAGCAGCGCGCCGCGATTGCCCGCGCCCTCTCCTTCGCGCCAAGCATCTTGCTGATGGACGAGCCCTTCGGTGCGCTGGACGAGATCACCCGCGAGCGCATGCAACTGGAGTTACTCACGATTCGGGACGGCGGCACCCAGCGCACCACGGTGATCTTCGTCACCCACAGCATCCCCGAGGCTGTCTTCCTGGCTGACCGGGTGGCGGTGATGTCGCCCCGCCCCGGTCGGGTTGTGCGGCAGATCATGATTGATCTGCCGCGCCCGCGCAGCTTCGAGACCCGCGCAGACCCGCGCTTCTTCGCGCTCATCACCAAGGTGCGTGAGCGACTGCGGGAAGGTTGATGTAAGACAAGGGTTCAGGTGCCGGGTTTCAGGTTTACCGTTCGTAGCGCGGGCTTCCCGCCTGCGGTGGTACTCCCAGGGCATGAGCAAAGTCAGATCCGGCCCCCTCACCCCCTGCCCCTCTCCCTCACGGGGAGA